>DATMAH010000300.1:0-5813 GCA_035583735.1 Dehalococcoidia bacterium | reverse complement strand
ATGCCTCCTCCCCGCCGAGCGGCGCGCCCGCGCGGAGCGCAGCGGCACGCAGCGCCTCGAAGTACCGCGCGCGCTTCGGGCTGTGGGTCCATGCCGGATCGTCGCCGAGCCAGCGGAGCGGCCAGTACATCCGCGCCAGGTCCAGCCGGCGCTCGAAGTCCTGTGGAGCGCCGCCGGGCCAGCGGGCACCTTCGTAGGCCCTCAGGCACTCGGCGACGAGTGGGCCGTCGCCCCAGCCTTCCGTCAGGCTTGCGATGTCCACTTCGCCCGGCCCGGTCGCGGCCGACTGCCAGTCGACGGGGATCGCCTCGTCGCCGGCGATCAGCACGTTGCGCGGGTAGAACTCGCCGTGCACCACGGTCGCCTCGTGCGCGGCGAGCTCACCCGCGTGGCGCGCGAAGTACGAGCATGCTTGCTCAATCCAGCGATGGGTGCCGTGCAGCGGGCGCGTGTACTCGAAGGTGCGCTCGGCCCAGCCGCGAAAGTACGCCGCGTCCATCATGTTGAGGACATCGCGCCGGGCGCCGGTGGCGGAGGCTGTGGCACGATGGAAGGCGCCCAGCCAGCGTGCGGCGATGATGATGGCCGCGCGGGGCGACTTGCTCAGCCTCTCGCCATCGACGTACTCGATCGCAAGCCACGAGGCGTCCGCGTGGCGCGCCAGCCCGTAGAATCGCGGCGTCCTCGTATCGATGCGTGAGAGCATCGACCGGTACACCGCAGCCTCGTACGCGACATCTCCCCAGTAGCCGTGCCCGGTGTGACGGCGCGCATCGCTTCCATATTTGATGAGCAGCGAGCATTCACCTTCTTCTGTCGCGAGGCGGACGACCTCGCTTTCGGCCGCGCTGCTGAACACGTTGGGCGCCCGCGAGACGATCACCGCATCGCCCAGACCGTCCATCGAGCGAAGCGCCGCCTCCAGGTCGCTCGTGCTCGGCAAGCGCATGGTGACAGCGGACACGGGGCCGGCGTGGGCCTGCGTGGAGCTCATGGTGACTCCACCTCCACGCCGATGCGCCGCATCTCTCGCGCGAGCCGCCGCGCGTACCGCTCCAGCTTGCCGACCGGCTTCGCGGCCCAGTTGTGGCTGAGGGTCCGCAAGACCGAACCGGCGGCGGCCGCGCGCGCCACGTCGTCGAGGCCGATAGGACGACCGCCGTCGCCGGCGGCCGACGCGTACGCCGCCACGTCAACGCGCGCCAGGTCGACCGCGGGCGTGCCCCATGCCGCCTTCTCCCAGTCGAAGACAACCACCTCGTCGCCGTCGATGCGCACGTTCTCCGCCGCGATGTCGCCGTGTACCAGCGTATCCGGCACGGCCGCGGCGGCAGCCGCCACGGACGCCCAGCCGGCCTCCAGGGAGTCGCAGATGGCGACGCAACGCCGCACGATCGCCGCGTCGCCCACGTCACACGCATCACTGAGGCGACGATCGAGCGTCGACCGAGCCGAGCGGGCGCGGTCGAGATAGAACGCGGCGCCGCGATGCGGGAGCACGACGTCCGCTGGCCCGGCCGCCCGCATCACCGTGGCATGCAGGCGCGCGAGCCACTGTCCGGCGAGCCGCGCGTGCGCCGGGTTGCCGGCGTCGTACGCTTCGCCGCCCGCGTCCTCGATGAAGATCCAGCGCCCGCCGGCGCCGTCGTCGCCTACGCCGCGGAAGCGCGGCCGCGCGCCGCTCCCCGCCAGCAAATGCGTGTAGACGTGCACCTCGGCCGCCAGCGCATCGGGCGATGCACGCTTCGCCATCACGTTGGGGCCAGGACCCGGCCGATGCAGGCGCACGACCAGCGACTTCTCGCCATCGGCGATGACGGCGGCGCCTCCGAAGTCGGACGCATCTCCGGATATCGCTCGCCACGCGGCGATCGCCCGGTCAACGGCGAACGCCCGCTCAGCGGCGAACGCCTCGGCCACGGGCTGCGTCGTCGTTTGAGCCACCACGGCCGTCACCCCATCCCGAGCTCGGTGATGGCCCGCGCGAGCCTCACCTCGTACACCCGCATCTTTGCCATCACGCGCTGCGACCACCTGTTGTGCAGCGACCGCTCTTCGCCGGGGATCGCCGAGAGCGCCGCGAACAGCCGGCCGACCGAGGCCAGCCGCCCGACCGCGGCACGCGACACGCCCGGCCACGCGGCGCGCAAGCCCGCGTGATACGCATCGGGGTCGGCGGCTGCGAGGTCGGCCGCGGGTGTGCCCCAACCCCCCGCCTCCCAATCGAACGCCAGCGGCCACAGGCGCCGCTGGCCGTCGCCCGCCACACGCACGTTCTTCGCGCCGAATCCACCGTGCACGAGCGTCCGGGGCAGCACAGACGTGACTCCATCGAGGAGCGCCCACGCTCGGTCAGCCATGTCGCACCAGCGGAGGATGCGGTCGAGCGTCCGCAGGTCCGACGCCGTCAGCGCCGGATTCGCGCGCGCGCCGCGCATCGTCGATTCGGCTCGGCACAGCACGTCGCGGTAATGGCCGATGCCCCGATCGGGTAGCGAGACAGCGTTCGCATGCTGCGCCGCGGCCGTATGCACGGCCGCCATCCAATCGGCGACCGCTGACCGGTGCGCGTCATCATGGGGCGAGAACGGCGCGCCACCGGCGTACGCGGTGAACAGCCAGGCCTCATCGTCGACAGCGGTCTCCTCGGCGAACCCGAGCATCGTGATGCTCGCGACTGGCAGGGCGTTCAGCAGGGAGTAGATGTCGCGCTCGGTCCGGAGCGTCACGGCCGAAGCGCGCTTCGCGACGACGTCTCGGCCTGTCGCGTCGCGCAGGAGGTATACCGCCGACTTCCGTTTGGGCGGTTTGAGCACAGTGACCGCATCGACGTGAGCGCCCCCGATCCCGGCCCACACCCCGGCTGCGCGCGCGGCTACGGCGTCGCCACCCCCGGCGACATTCGCGGCGTACGCCATCGTCGGCCGGCCGTTCATGGCGCCCACGTCTCCATGGCGGCCGCGAGGCGGTCGCGATAGAGCGCCATCTTCATCGACGCGCGCTTCACCCATGACGCGCGGAAGCTCGGCGCCTCCCAGCTAATAGCGGCCAGCAGCCGGAACATCGTCCCGAGCGACACCATGCGGGACGCGTCCGCGCGAGACACCGGCCAGGCATCGCGGACGATCGACCAGTACAGGTCGACGTCGACCCTCGGCAGGTCGGGTGCGGAGACGCCCCCGCCCGACGTCTCCCAGTCGAACGGCAGGATGACGATGCCACGGCTGCCCTCCCGCACGTGGACGTTCTTCTGCACGAAGTCCCCGTGGGTGAACGTCGCCGGCAGCGTGGCGCAGAAGGCCTCGACCGTCTTCCAGTTGTCGCCGAGATGGCCGAGCAGGCGGAGCACGTCTGTGAGGACGCGCACATCGTCCGCTGTGAGAGCTGGATTGGCCATGTGGCGTCCCAGCGTCTCGGCCGCGCTCGCCAGGTGGCGCAGGTAATGGAACGGGCCGCGGTCCGCCAGCCGAAGCGCGTCTACGCGCCCGGACGCGGTGACGTGCATGGCCGCCAGCCACTTCGTCGCGGCCGTCATGTGCGCAGGGGACTGATAGTCGAGCTCCGCGCCGCCGCTGTCCTCGAGGAAGATCCAGCTCTTGCCATCGCCCGCGCGGCACCATCCGAAGTACCGTGGCGCACTGACCGGGAGGACGCTCAGGACGTTCTCGTAGATGTGCCGTTCGTAGTCGATCGCGTCGTTGCGGCGGCGCTTGGCGATCACGCTCGCCCCGCCCGGCGAGACGCCCAGCATGCGATACACGGCCGTCTTCGATGTCTCCTTGAGCGTCTCGACCCCGGCGACGTGCGCACGGTTTCCGGCGAGCGATCGCCACGCGCCGATCGCCGCGCTCTCGGCGGCGCCCGGCTCCAGGACTCCCAGCGTCGCGTTCTCAGGCACTGATGCCGCTCCCGGCTACCTGGCGCTCATCCACCCGCGCATCCATGTCCGTCGTCCGCTTGAGCGCCGTGACATCGAACCGCGAGACGATTTCGCCGTGCTCCAGCTCGATGCGCACGTCGCAGTTCTCCAGCGTGCTCAGCCGGTGCGCGATCATCACCGTGGTGCGGCCCTCCATGAGCCGCTCCATCGAAGCGATGATCGCCGCCTCGGTCTTCATATCGACGGAGCTGGTCGGCTCGTCGAGAATGAGGACCGGCGCGTCCTTGAGGAACGCCCTCGCCAGCGCGATGCGCTGGCGCTCACCGCCGGAGAGGCGCATGCCGCGCTCGCCGACCAGCGTCTCGTAGCCCTCCGGCAAGTCGCAGATGAAGTCGTGCGCGTTCGCGGCCCGTGCCGCCTCGACGACCTCGTCGAAGCTGGCGTTCGGCCGCGAATAGGCGATGTTCTCGGCGATCGTGGTGGAGAAGAGGACGGCATCCTGCAGCACGATCGCGAACTGATTGCGCAGGTCGTCCAGCCGGTAGTCGCGGATATCGGTGCCGTCGAGGAGGATCTCGCCGGACACCGGGTCGTAGAACCGCGTGAGCAGGCTGACAAGCGTGGTCTTCCCGGCGCCGGTGGTGCCGGCGATGCCGAGGCGCGTGCCGCGCGGAAGCGTCAGGGAGATGTCGCGGAGCACGTCTTGATCGTTGCCGTAGGAGAAGCAGACGCTCCGGAACTCGATGTCGCCGCGCGCCCGCGCGAGGGGCAGCGCGTCCGGCCGCTCGCTCACCTCTGGCTGCCGGTCGAGCACCGAGTACGCGCGTTCCGCGCTGGCCAGCGCGAGCTGCAGTCTGCCGGCCTTCTTGCTGATCGCCTTCAGCGGCTCATAGAGCTGGCTCAGGTATGACATGACCAGCAGCAGCTCGCCGAGCGTCATCGAGCCGGAGTTGACGAGACGAGCGCCGATGAACAGCGCCACCGCCGTGCCGAGAGCCGTCGTCATCGCCAGCAGCACGGCGAACCACGACTCCGCGAGGACGAGCCGCACACGGGCACGCAGCTTGTGGCTGGACCGCTCGACGAAGCGGTCTCGCTCCAGGTCCTCGCGCCCGAACGCCTTCACGACGCGCATGGAGGCGAGGGCCTCCTGTACCACGGACCACGTCCTGCTGTCGAGCTTCTTCACCTCACGCGACTGCTGCCGCAGCTTCGGCCGGTACGACCGCGACAGGAGGTACAACGCCGGCGAGACGGACAGCCCGATCAGCACCAGCTGCCAGTCGATGCGGTAGATGACGAACAGCATCGACGCGATGGTGATGCCAGTGGTGATGAACGGGATGATGCCGTCCATCGCGATCGTCTGGATCGCGGGGGCGTCGCTCTGGATGCGGTACAGCGAATCGGTCGTGCCTTTGCTGTCGTGGTAGCTGAACGAGAGGCGTTGCACGTGGCGGAACAGGCGCGCGCGAAAGTCGAGCACCAGCCGCTCGCCGGTGTACGTCTTCAGCATGACGATGAGGAGGTCGCGGAGCTGCGTCAGCGCCACGAGTGAGACCAGGCCCACCACGGCGCACGTGAGGATCGCCGTCTCCGAGCTCGTCGCGAACGACGGCAGGAATCGATCGAGAATGCCCGGTATCGGCTCATCGCCGATGACGTTGTCCACCACGATCTTGAGGGGCACCGGGGTGAGCAGCGTGAACGGCGTCGAGAGCAGGCTCAGCAGGAAGACGACGACGATGTGCGGCCAGTAGCGGCGCGCGTCGGCGAGCAGCCGGATGTACAGGCGTACGTCACTGTAGGTGGCCTCACCCGGGTCGCCCGCTTGCTCGCCGCGTCGCCGGCCCAGAACGGACCGCAGGCCGATCATGGCGCCTCCCCGTGTGCGCCGAGCGCCGAACGCAACACCCCCATGGCGATGCCTGAC
>DATMAH010000299.1:0-9352 GCA_035583735.1 Dehalococcoidia bacterium | reverse complement strand
CGCAGGGTGACGGGCGGGGGAACCGTGCAGGGGCGCGCGGTGGCGCGCCCCTCCGGTCCGCGGGTTGCGGGGGTGGTGACGGTGGCTCTAGCCTTCGGCCTTCACCTTCTTGACGGCTTCGATGAAGGCGGGCAGCACCTGCTTGTAGTCGCCGACGATGCCGAAGCGGGCGGCTTTGAAGATGTTGGCGTCGGGGTCCTTGTTGATAGCGACGATGTTCTTCGAACCGGAGCAGCCGGCCATGTGCTGGCTGGCCCCGGAGATGGCGACGGCGATGTAGAGCGTGGGGCTGACGACTTTGCCGGTGAGGCCGACCTGCTCGGCGACGGGCCGCCAGCCGAGGTCGGCGACGGCGCGGCTGGCGCCGACGGCGCCGCCCAGGAGCTTCGCGAGCTCCTCGATGCCCTGGAAGCCCTCGGGGCCGCCGAGGCCGCGGCCGCCGGAGACGACGACGTCGGCGTCCTCGAGGCGCACGCCCTCGGTCGTCGCCACCTTGCGCGCGACGACCTTCGCGCGCACGTTGGATGGCGAGAACGCGACCTTCTCGACGGCGCCGGGGCTGCCGCCCTGGACGGGGTCCTGCGCCTTGGGTCGGACGGTCGCGATGGCCGGCTCGGTGGCGAAGCTGTTGACGGCGCGCGCGTTGCCGCCGTAGGCGGGGCGGGTCGTGTGCAGCTTGCCGTCGTTCATTTCCAGCGCGATGGTGTCCATCGCGGCGGCGGTGCCGAGGCGTGCGGCGAGCGCGGGCGCCAGGTCGCGGCCGATGTTGGTCTGGCCCATAAGGATGATCGCCGGGTCGGCCTGCTTGACGACGGCCTCGGCGGCCTGCACGTAGGCGTCGGTGGTGTACTGGGCGAGGGCGGCGTCGTCGACGACGTATGTCTTCTCGACGCCGAGCACCTTCGAGGCGACGCTCTCGACGCCGGAGCCGAGGAGCATGGCGTTGACGGGACCGGCGCCGAGGCGCTGGGCAGCGCCGACGAGCTCGAGCGAGACGGGCGCGAGATCGCCGTCGACAGCCTCGGCGAGGATGAGAACTCCGTTGGGCATGTGTGCCTCCGTTTCTGCGGCGCGAGCCGTCGCGCGCGATCTAGATCAGCTTCGCTTCCTTGAGGCGACGGGCGAGGGCCATCGCCTGCTCCTCGGGCGTGTCGCCTTCCATCAGCTCGACCTTCGTGTCCACGACGGGCACGAAGAGCGACTCAAGGGTGAGCTTCGGCGCCAGCGCGGAGGGGTCGAGGCCGAGATCGCCGGCGCCCCACGTCGTCACCTGCTTCTTGCCGGCGGCCATGATCTGCGGGAGCTTCGGGTAGCGCGGCTCGCCGAGCTCGTTGCTGACGGTGACGACGGCCGGGAGGGGGGCCTCCACGGTTTCGAAGGCGTCGGGCAGGACGCGCTCGACCGTCACCTTGCCGTCGCTGACCTTCACGTCCCTGGCGAAGGTGATGACGGGCGCGTCGATGGCGGCGGCGATGAGGGTGCCGGTGACGCCCATGTCCCAGTCGACGGCCTGGCGGCCGGTGAGGACGAGGTCGACGTCGCCGAGCTTCTTGATAGCGGCGGCGAGGACCGTCGCGGTGCCGTAGCTGTCGAGGTTGTTGAAGGCGTCGTCGGTGAGGAGGACGCCTTCGTCGCCGCCCATGGCGAGGCCCTGCTTGATGGACTCGCGGGCGGTGGCGGGGCCCATGCTCATGATGGTCACCTTCGCGTCGGCGGCGGCGTCCTTGATGCGCATAGCGGCTTCGACGGCGATGGCGTCGAACTGACTGGTGACGGGGGCGACGCCTGGGGGCGGCACGACGCGCTTCGCGGCCTCATCGACCTTGAAGCTCGACGGGGGGATGTCCCAGTCCGGGACCTGCTTGACGCAGACGACGATATGCAACTTCTTCCCTCCGTTCCGGCCGACCGCGGTCGGGCAGAGATTCACGCGGGATGCTGGATGGTCCGGGCGATGCCACCGGGCGGGAGCCGCGAGGGCGCCGAGGCCGATCAAAGGTACCCAACGTTATGCCTACGGGCTAGGGCGGCGGCGGCGCTTCTGCTGGCTCCGGCGGCGCCGGTGGAGCATGCGCGGGCAAGGCGTTGAGGGCGTCGATGAGCTGGCGGATGCGGCCGAAGTTGTGCACGGGGACGAAGGCGATCCGCTGCATGTTGAGCGCGTCCTCGTCCTTGCGCTCGGCGGCGGTGGGGTGGATGACGTCGACCGTGCCGGAGGCGACGATGTCGGCGAAGTCGCGGCGGAGGCGGTCGAGCTCTGCCGCGCCGGGGGCGCGGCGCATGCGGAGCACGAGACGCTCGCCGACGAAGCGGGCGGAGTCGTAGTTGGCGTAGAAGCGCTCGATCTCGCGGACGCAGTCGGCGGGCGTGGCGGCGCGGGCGAACAGGGAGAGGTCCTCGGGCGAGACGAGGGCACGATCGACGAGCGTGCGCACGAAGGCCGCCCACTGGGACCAGTAGCCGCTGTCGTCGGCTTCGAGCAAGACGACGGGGCGGATGGCCGTCTTCCCGGTCTGCATGAGCGTGAGCAGCTCGAACGCTTCGTCGAGCGTGCCGTAGCCGCCGGGCAGCAGCACGAAGGCATCGGACTCCTTCATGAAGGTCACCTTGCGGGTGAAGAAGTATTTGAAGTCGATGAGCTTGGGGTCGCCGCTGATGAAGGTGTTGGCGGACTGCTCGGCCGGCAGCTTGATGCCGACGCCGAAGCTCATGTCCTTGCCGGCGCCCTCGTGGCCGGCGGCCATGATGCCGGGGCCGGCGCCGGTGATCACCATCCAGCCGCGAGCCGCGATCGCCGCGGCGAAGTCGTGGGCGATGCGATACTCGGGGTCGTGCGCTGCGGTGCGGGCGGAGCCGAAGATGCTCACCTTGCGTATGCCGCGGTAGGGGGCGAAGACGCGGAAGGCGCGTCCCATTTCGCGGAATGCGCGGCTGGCGAGCTTCATTTCGCCGCGGTTGGCCGTGCGCGCCATGCGGAACGCCGACTGGAGGATGTCCTCGAGCCGGTCCTCGTTGCCGACCTGGATCTTCGGGTCGTCGAGCAGCTCGCGGATCTTGCGGTCGATGTAGGGGTCGCCGGAGCCGGCGCGACGGCGGATGCGCTGGCGCGCGGGGCTGGTGCGGACGGAGCGCGGCTCAAGCGGCTCGACGCCCTCGACGACGCGGTCGGTGGTGGCGGGGTCGCGGGCGTAGCCGTCGCGGCCGCGGTGGTTCCTCTTGTTGCGGTTTCTGGGCATGACCCAGTGTAGCGGCGGGCGATCGTGCGCCCGCGTCAGCGGCGGCGGAAGAGATTGCGGAGCTGGTCCATGATGCCGCTCTCGCCGCGGACGGTGCGACGCCAGTCACGTTCCGCGCCGGCGGCGCGCTCGAGGCCACGGACACGGTCGCGCATGACCTGGCGGACGTGGTCGGCTTCCCCCTTATCGAGCCAGAAGCCGTGCTCGTGGGAGCACGCGTCGAGCTCCAGGTTGTAGGCGCGATAGTTGAAGGCGCGCATGGGCTCGCCACAGGCGGGGCACTTGAGCTCGCTGGGGCGCTTCGCGTAGTCGACCATGCCGGCGCGGTGGTGGTCGTCGGCGACGGTGGACTCGAGCAGCTCGAGCTCTTCGTCGGCGTACCAGGCGCCGCCGCATTGCGGGCAGCGGTCGACCTCGATGTCGTGCTCACGTCCTGGCTGCAGCGGCGTCTCGTCGCGCGGGCATCGCAGTTCCGTCGTCACGGGCGGCTCCTTTCCGGCACGGTCAGCGTAGACTGGTGCGAGCGGCGGCGACAAGCGAGAGCGGGGCATCCTGATGGCGAATACGTACTGGAACGCCGAGGTGTACGACCGCATCGGCAAGCCGATGCGCCAGTGGGCGCAGCAGGTCATCGACGACCTGGCGCTGCGCGGCGACGAGACGGTGCTTGACGCGGGCTGCGGCTCCGGTTCGGTGACGCTGGACCTGCTGGAGCGGCTGCCGCGGGGCACGGTCTACGCCGTCGACGCATCGAGGGAGATGATCGCATCGGTGGAGAGGCAGCTCGCCGAGCGCGGCATCACGAACGTCGTGCCCATCCACGCCAGCCTCACGGACTTCGAGCTGCCGGAGCGGGTGGACTGCGTGTTCTCGAACGCCGTGTTCCACTGGATCCCGGACGACGACGCGCTGTTCGGGTGCCTGTACCGGGCGACGAAGCCGGGAGGCCGGCTGCGGGCGCAGTGCGGGGGCTACGGCAACAACGCGCGCGTGCTGGAGGCTGTGGCGGCGGTGCGGAGCGGTCCGCGCTTCGGTGAGCATCTGGGCGACTTCCGCGACTCGAAGAAGTACCGCACGCCGGAGGAGGCGAGGGCGTCGCTGGAGCGCGCCGGGTGGCGCGACGTGCGCGCGCGCCTGTTCTCGGCGCCGGTGCCGTTCGAGGACGACGGGGAGGCGGCGCTGTACATCTCGACGATCCTGCTGCGTGACCACGTCGCGCGCCTGCCGGAGGAGCTGCGGTGGCCGTACGCGGAGGCGGTCGTGGCGGAAACGAAGCGCCGGTGGGGAGCGCCGTACGTGGCGGACTACGTGCGGCTGGACCTGTGGGCGGAGCGGCCCCGGGCTTGACAATCTGTAATTTCCTCGTCCGCGGCCTGCGCCACGGGCAGGTGACGATCCCCAAGGAGTTCCGCGACGCCCTCGGCGTCGATGAGGGCGATTTGTGGGGGATGACGCTCCAGGAAGGGAAGATCGAAATGCGTCCGGCGACGGCGACGCCGAAGGTGGGCTCTCCGTGGCTGAAGGATCTGTATGGCCTTTACGCCCCCGCGCGTGAGGCCTTGCGGGGCCGCCATACCGGGGAAGAGATCAATGAGTGGACCGACGAGGCCGTGCGCGAGGTGCGCAAGGAGCGACGTGAGCGCTCCACTCGAGCGTGGTGATCGATTCGGTCGTGGTGGTCCGTGCGACAGGGCGTGCGCACGGTCACCGTGCGCGAGTTCCTCGCGTTGCTCGGCGACTCAGCCGGCTAACCGTCGTCGCGATCCGGGTTCTCCAGGATGAAGAAGTTGCTCTCGGTGCCGTCGCGCATGGTCTCCTGGTAGCGGAAGACGAGGTTGCGCTCGTCGAAGGTGCGGAACCAGTCGTCCCAGGAGATCTGCTGCAGGTTGCCGCCACCGTAGCCGGGGAAGTCGAACCGGAGGACGCCGGGACGCCCATCGTAGTCGCTATCGGGGACGGTAGCGGGCCGGGCGCCGCGCTGCTCGGCCCACCGCATGATGACGTCGTGGTTGCGCGTCTCCAGCGTCTGGCCGTCGCGCTCGGCGTGCTCGGTGGTCGAGGTGATCTGCTTCGCCACGTTCACCCTCCTTCTCGAAGTGTCGCGCATTCCACGTCGAGCGTAGCGAGGCAGAGGTGGCGTCTGCGATGCCGTGCGGGCGGGGGCCTATCGTCTTCGTAACGGGGCGGTAGAGCCAGCGCAGCGGCGGGCGTAGACTTCCCGTCTGGAGATCCAGCAGAGGAGGCAGGAATGGGCGAGGTAGACGGCGCCACCCTCATCGCGCGGAGCCTGAAGCAGCACGGGGTGCGGTACATGTTCGGCATCGTGGGCGTGCCCGTGGTGCCGATCGCGTTCGCGGCGCAGCGCGAGGGCATCCAGTACTTCGGCATGCGGCACGAGCAGTCGGCGGCGTACGCGGCACAGGCGGTGGGCTACCTGACCGGGCGCCCGGGCGCGTGCCTGGCGGTCTCCGGGCCGGGCATGACGAACGCGATCTCCGGGCTGGCGAACGCGTGGTCGAACCGCTGGCCGATGATCCTGCTGGGCGGGGCGAGCGACATCTCGCAGCACGGGATGGGCGCGTTCCAGGAGGCGCCACAGGTCGAGGCGGCGCGCATCTGGTGCAAGTACGCGGCGGAGGTGGACCGCGCCGACCGCATCCCGTACTTCGTGGAGCAGGCGGTGCGGACGTCGATCTACGGGCGGCCGGGGCCGGTGTACCTGGACCTGCCCGCGGACATCATCGGGGCGAAGGTGGACGAGGAGTCGGCGCCGCAGCGGCCGCCTGTGCCCGACCCGCCGCGTCCGTACGCCGACCCGGCGTCGGTGGCGGCGGCGGTGGAGGCGCTGAAGTCGGCCGAGCGGCCGCTGGTGATCGTGGGCAAGGGGTGCGCGTACGCGAACGCGGCGCCGGAGGTGCGTGAGTTCATCGAGACGACGCAGCTGCCGTTCCTCAACTCGCCGATGGGGAAGGGCGTGATGCCGGACGACCACCCGCTGTCGGTGGGGGCGGCGCGCTCGTTCGCGCTGCAGAACGCGGACGTAGTGTTCCTGATGGCGGCGCGGCTGAACTGGATCATGCACTTCGGGCTGCCGCCGCGGTTCAGCCCGGAGGTGCGGGTGGTGCAGCTCGACATCGCAGCGGAGGAGATCGGGACGAACGTGCCGGCGGAGGTGGCGCTGGTGGGCGACGCGAAGGCGGTGGCGTCGCAGGTGAACGAGTACCTGCGCGAGCGCCCGTGGCAGTTCCCGGCGGAGAACACCTGGCGCACGGGCATCGCGAAGAAGATCGAAGAGAACACGGCGACGACGCAGGCGATGATGCAGGACGACAGCGTGCCGATGAACTACTACCGGGCGCTGCGCGACATCCGAGACGCGCTGCCGCGCGACGCGATCATCTGCAGCGAAGGCGCGAACACGATGGACATCGGGCGGACGGTGCTGCCGAACGTCGAGCCGAAGCACCGGCTGGACGCGGGCAGCTTCGGGACGATGGGTGTGGGGCTGGCGTTCGCCATCGCCGCGCAGGCGGTGCACCCGGAGAAGCGCGTGGTGGCGGTCGAGGGCGACTCGGCGTTTGGGTTCAGCGGCATGGAGGTGGAGGTGGCGTGCCGGTACGGGATGCCGATCACGTTCATCGTGCTGAACAACAACGGCATCAGCGGGGGGCCGTCCACGCTGGACCGGAGCCGCCCGATCATGCCGAACGCCTACGTCCCGAACGCGCGCTACGAGAAGGTGATCGAGGCGTTCGGGGGGCGTGGCTACTTCGTCGAGAAGCCGGAGGACTTGCGGCCGGCGCTGGACGCGGCGATGGGCGGGGACGGGCCGTCGGTGGTGAACGTGATGATCAGCCCGTCGGCGCAGCGCAAGCCGCAGCAGTTCGGCTGGCTGACGCGGTGACGGCGCTACGCGGAACTGCAACACGGCGGGGGACGCGACGTGTTGCGCGGGGTTTGCCATGTCTGGTACCTTCGGGTCGCAACGCCGTTACCGCAGTCTCCTACCTGCCGCCTTCGGGAAGTACCGGCACGACGACGACGACGGATAACGACGAAAGCCGCCCGTGCGGCGGACGTCACGCAGTGCAGAACGTCGTGGTCGCTCCGGTAGCTCGTGCCCGGCGCAGCAGCCCCACGGCGACAGGAGGAACAGCAGCATCATGGCAACCGGTCAGATCAAGAAGCTGGTGCGGGACCGCGGGTTCGGGTTCATCCGGCCCGAGGGTGGTACGGAAGACATCTTCTTCCACAGCTCGGCGACGATGGGCGCGTTCGACTCCCTGAACGAGGGGCAGTCGGTCGAGTTCGACCGCGAGAAGGACCCGCGAGACCCGAACCGGAGCCGCGCCGTGAACATCCGGCCGACGAGCTAACCGGCGCGAGCACCAACAGACAACCGAATAGCAGCGTGAAGGCCCGGCCGGCGCCGGGCCTTTCGTCGTCCTGCAAGCGCGCCGCGTGCAACGTCTCCAGAGGCGGGGCGGGGCCGGGCTCAAGCGCCCATGCTGCCGTCCTGGCGCAGCGTCTCGGCGATGAACCAGGCGTACTTCTCGTGGTTCTGCACCAGCGTGGAGAAGAGGTCGTTGGAGCCGGGGTCACGCTGCTCGTCGGCGAGGATGGCGCCGGTGCGCATCTCGTCGATGACGCGCCGCTCGTTGGCGAGCGCCTCCTCGAGCATCTGGCGGGGTGACTGCTCGCCGCTCGCGATCTGGATGGTCACCCACTGCCTGATCTCGCCGAGATCGGACAGCGGGTCGCCTCCGAGCATGCGTATGCGCTCGCCGAGCGGGTCGATCTCGGCGAAGGCGCTGGACGCCATCTCGTCGAAGAAGAGGTGGAGGTCGCGGAAGTGCTGGCCGTAGGTGTACCAGTGGTAGCGCTTGTTGTTGAGGTAGAGCGTGACGGCGTTGGCCTGCGCGTGCTTGAGGCATTCCATCACGCCGCTTTTCGTCGCTGTGACCATCGAGTCCTCCCGTCGTGGTTCGTGTGTGCGGATAGTTCAGTGTAGCCCGGTGCCCGTCCGCGCCGCATGGGCATCAGCCGCGCGCGTGCAAGCGCGATGCTGCTGCAACGCCGGCAGCCGCGAAGATGCTCAGATTTCGCGCAGGCGGCGGCTGGTGAGACCGATGACGAGGACGATGGCGGCGGAGACGCCGGCGAAGGAGGCGACGGTGACCTGCGCGCCGAAGAGGTCGATCAGCACGCCCATGAGGAGGGCGCTGAAAGGGGTGGCGCCGAAGACCATGACATAGAGCGACATCACGCGTCCGCGGTACTCGTCGTCGACGATGAGCTGGACCATCACCTGGTTGAACATCAGGTAGATCGAGTTGGCGATGCCGGCGACGACGAGCAGCGCGAACGACAGCGCGTAGTTCTGGGAGATGGCGAAGACCGTGACGAGGCACATGTAGACGAACATCGTCCAGACGAGGACAGGGCCGCGCTTCGGGATCGTCGTGAGGTTGGCGGCGAGCAGGGCGCCGACAATCGAGCCGTAGCCCACGGCGGATGCGAGGAAGCCGAATCCCAGGGAGCCGACCCCGAGGACATCCTCGGCGAACACGGGGAGGTAGGAGACGTAGGGGTACACGAGCAGGGCCGGCAGGGCCGCCATGATGACGAGCAGGAGCACATCGCGGTTGGCGTGCGCGTAGGCGATGCCGTCGGCGGTGCTGCGCAGGACGGAGGTGGTGGCGCCCGCCGTCGTGGGCGTGCCGCGGGTCCGTAGCAGCGAGGTCACCCAGACGGCGAACCCGTACGCGATGGCCTGGGCGGCGAACGCTGTCTCGATGCCGGCGGTGCCGATAAGGACGCCGGCGAGCGAGGGCCCGACGATGCGCATGGTGTTCGAGCCGAGGGAGTTGACGGCGACGGCGTTGGGGAGGTCGTCGGCGCCGACGACGTCGTACACCATCACCTGCCGCGCGGGCTGGTTGACGGCGTCGGCGAAGCCCTCGAGCGCGGCGATGGGGTACATCATCCAGACCTCGATGGCGCCGGCGAAGATGAGCAGGGCGAGGAGCACGGCGACGACGGCGCTGAGGCCGGTCATGGCCATGAGGACGGAGCGGCGGCTGAAGCGGTCGGTGATGGCGCCGGCGAAGGGGGGG
>DATMAH010000298.1:0-8164 GCA_035583735.1 Dehalococcoidia bacterium | reverse complement strand
GGGCGGACGGCTGGCCTTCCCAGGCGGCGAGCTGAGCCTCGGTGAGGGGCCAGGGGAGGCCCTGGTAGTGGCGGAGATAGACGACCCGGTGGCAGCGGGGGCACTCATACGGAGAGGCAGCGCCGGTGGGCACGGGAGCCTCGCAGGGGTAATACGGACAGCCGGGAATTCTCGCCACCACGCGCCTCGCCGCCAGGGGCGTACAGCCGCGCGCCCGGCCTCACGATAGGTCATCGCAGTTGCCGTACGCGGCCACGGCGCGGCTGACAATGTGGCGCCCTCCTTGCGAGGGACGGCATCGCCCGATCGGGTGATCCTGCAGGTCGCGGCGCGGCGGATCATCGCGACGCCGATGGGCGCCGCCGCCTTTCACGGGGGAGCCGCCAGTACTCCCAGGCGGCGCCATCGGCGCAAGCCGGGGCAGGGACGGGGGAGGCGGCGCGCGGGGGGCGTTGCACGGCGGCGGACGGGCGGCCGCGGGCGATCGTCGAACCCATGCTGAGCGGCATGATCGAGCGGCGCGCGGGTTGAAAGCCCGCGCCGGGTTTGGGGCGCGGCGCATGTGGCGCTGCGTTTGGCGGTGGCGTTTGGCCGCGGCGTCGTGGCGCGGTTGACCTGCGCGCCGGAGCTGCGTGTCGGGCCTGGGGAGCGTGCCGACATCCTGACCGGGGTTGTCATGAGGGGCGGACGGCGGCCGTTAGGCTGACAGCGACTACATGTGAACGAGGGCGAGGAGATGCTGATGCCTGAGCCAATTGCGGAGCGGCCGGGGTTCGTCCCGGGGTACGGGATCTTGCCGGCGGACGAGGGGGCGGGGCTGATGCCGTGGGGCGACGCGGCGGCGAAGCTCACAGCGTCGCGGAACTACTGGGTGTCGACGACGAGGGCGGACGGGCGCCCGCACGCGGCGCCGGTGTGGGGCGTGTGGCTGGACGGGGCGTTGCTGTTCGGGACGGACGACAGGTCGGTGAAGGGGAGGAACATCGCGCGCAGCCCGGAGGTGGTGGTGCACCTGGAGAGCGGGGACGACGTGGTGATCATCGAAGGGGTGGCGACGAAGGTGTTCGACGAGACGACGATGCGGAAGTACGCCGACGCGTACGAGGAGAAGTACGCGTTCCGGCCGGAGGCGGCGCCGGGGACGGCGTACGCGGTGCGGCCGCGGGTGGCGTTTTCGTGGACGGAGCGGGAGTTTCCGGGCACAGCGACGCGGTTCCGGTTCGGCTGAAGCAGACAACAAACAGCAAACAGCGAACAACGAACAGCAGCGTGGGCCGGCGGCCCTCATCGAGCCAGCGCACCACCGGCGGACGGGCAGCCATCACGCGTCGGGAGGCTGCGGCTTCCAGATTCCGCAGACGCCGGATGTTGACGGCGGGGGCGACGGCGTGGCGACAATGGCCTCGCACGAGGGAGGTGCGACGTGGAGGTGCGACGCTTCGAGCTGCCGGTAGCGGTGACGCTGCGCCTGCAGTCGCGCTCGGGGGCGGTGGAGGTGATCGCTGAGCCGCGCGAGGACGTGGAGGTGGAGGGGCACGACGTGGAGTCGCTGCTGGACGCCGGCGGGTCGACGCTGCGCATCCGGGCGGGGCGCGGGCACAAGAAGATGCTGGTGCGCTGTCCGCGCGGGACGGACGTGGTGGTGGGGACGATGTCGGGCGGCGTGCGCCTGGCGGGGGACTTCGGCAGGGTCTCCGTGACGACGATGAGCGGCTCGATCGAGGTCGACGAGGCGGAGGAGGTGGACGCGCGGTGCGGGCCGGGCGAGATACGCATCGGGCGGTGCGCGGGGCACTGCCGGCTGAGCACGGCGAGCGGGTCGATCGAGGCGCGAGAGGTCGGGAGCTGCGCTGTGCAGACGCTGTCGGGCGGGGTGCGGATCGGCATGGTGAACGGGAAGCTGCGCGCACGGACGGTGAGCGGCCGCATCGAGGCGACGACGAGGGGCGGCGGGCCGGTGCAGGTGCAGAGCGTCTCGGGGCGGGTGCGGATCGGGCTGCCGGCGGGGGTGGCGGTATCGCCGCGGTTCAAGACGATCTCGGGGAAGGTGCGCAGCGCGTTCCCCAAAGGGGACGACATCGTCGTCGAGGGGATGACGGTGTCGGGTTCGATCGAGCTGGTGCCGTCATGACGGCGGCGGCGCCTGCTGGCTCGCGGGTGATCCACGGGACGGTGATGTTCACGGACATCGTGGGGTTCACGGAGTTCAACGCGCTGCGCGGGGACGACGAGGCGATCGAGCTGCTGGCGCTGCAGGAGTCGATCGTGCGGCAGGAGCTTTCGGGTGACGCGCGGATCGTGAAGCAGCTCGGTGACGGGCTAATGCTGTGGTTCGCGGACGCCTGTGCGGCGATCGAGGCGGGGCTGGCGCTGCAGGAGCGGTTCGAGGAGGAGTCGTGGGGCAGCGACCTGCCACTGTGGGTGCGGATCGGCGTGCACTCCGGGCAGCAGACGGCGCGGGGGGATGACCTGCTGGGGCACGACGTGAACGTGGCGGCGCGGATCGTGGACGTGGCGAACTCGGGCGAGGTGCTGGCCTCGGGGCCGACGGTGGAGCAGGCGGAGGCGGTGCGGGACCGGGTGGCGTTCGCGCGGCTGGGGCCGGTGGTGATGAAGGGGATCCCGACGCCGGTGGAGCTGTACCGGGCGGAGCGGAAGTAGGGTCCTCGCGCGTCATGCGGCCGTAACAGTGGGCCGATACACTTGCGCCGAGCGGAGGAGTGTGCGCGTGCAACGAGTGCTGTTCGTCGACGCGACGGAGGAGTTGCGGCCGCTGTCGGGGGCGCTGGAGGCGGCGGGCTTCGACGTGTCGCACGCGGCGCTGGAGCGGGTGTTCGAGACGCCGGGGGAGAGCGCGCCGGTGGTGGTGCTCTCGCTGCTGGGGCGGGGTGACGCGGCGGCGGTGCGGGGTGTGCTGCGTTCGGGCCGCAGGCCGCAGCAGACGGCGGTGATCGCGGTGGTGCGGGAGGAGCAGCTTGCGGGGCTGGACTTCACGCTGGGGCTCGACGACTTCGTGGTGCATCCGGCGCTGGACGGAGAAGTGGTGGCGCGGGTACGTCACGCGATCTGGATGAAGTCGGGGGTGGGGAGCGACAACACGCTGCGCGCGGGCGACCTGGTGATCGACCTTTCGAACTACAAGGTGTTCATCTCGGGGCGGCCGGTGGACCTGACGTACAAGGAGTACGAGCTGCTGCGGTTCCTGGCGACGAACCGCGACAAGGTGTTCACGCGGGAGGCGCTGCTGAACCGGGTGTGGGGATACGACTTCTACGGCGGCGCGCGGACGGTGGACGTGCACGTGCGGCGACTGCGCAGCAAGATCGAGGACGGGACGCACACGTTCATCGAGACGGTGCGGAACGTGGGGTACCGGTTCGTTAGTCGTTAGAGTCGTTGGTGGGGGGCGCTTCGCGACGGGCGGTGGGCAGGTGCGTGCGGCCGGGGCGGCGGGCGCGGGGTGAAAGCCCGCGCTGCGTGGCCTCCTGACCAGCCGCCGAACGACCATCTAGCCAGCTACGGAGCGACGCCGGCGTAGGTCCAGAAGACGGGGTCGACGTTGGTGCCGTGGACGACGAGCTCCCAGTGCAGGTGCGGGCCGGTAGAGAGCCCCGTCATGCCGACGGCGCCGATGATGGCGCCCTGCGCGACGAACTGGCCCTGGACGACGTCGATGCGGCTGAGGTGGTGGTAGGCGGTGAAGACGCCGGCGCCGTGGTCGATGATGACGGAGTCGCCGCGGACGGTGAGCGGGCCGGCGAAGGCGACGCGGCCGGCGTTCGCGGCGCGCACGGGGGTGCCGGTCTCGGCGGCGAAGTCCGTGCCGCTGTGGTTGTTGGTGGGCGGGCCGCCGTTGTAGCTGCGGGCGGTGCCGAAGGCGGTGGTGATGGGGCCGTCGACGGGGAGGATGAAGGGGCCGGACCAGAGCTTCTCGGGCGTGAAGACGGCGTAGGTGGCGGCGCGGATGTTCTCCTCGTACTGGACGTCTTCGGGCGGGCGGAGGCCGTTGGGGCCGCCGACGGGCACTTCGAGGGCTTCGACGGGGAAGGCGGTGGCGGCGACGGAGAGGGGGGCCTCGAAGGTGCGGAGCGTCGCGCCGGAGGCGTCACGGAGGGTGACGGTGACGGCGCTATCGCCGACGGCGGCGGTGGGGGAGGCGCCGAGGACGGCGACGAAGCTCTCGCCGGCGACGACCATGGGGATGTCGCGGCCACGGAAGGAGACGGAGGCGCTGGCGGCGCCGAGGATGGGGGCGCGGACGACGATGGTCTGGCCTTGCGGCAGCACCTGGCTGGAGAGATCGGCGCGGGGGATGGGCGTGGGCGAGGGCTCCGGCGTCGGCGTGGCGGTGGGCGCCGGGGTGTGCGACGGGGTTGCGGTGGGCGTGCGCGTGGGGGTGTGGGTGACGGTGGGTGTCACGGTGGGCGTGGGTGTAGGTGATTCGCCGAAGATCGTCGAGCAGCCGGAGGAGAGCGCGGCGAGCGCGGTCAGCGCGCCGGTGATCAGTGCGGCGACGGGGGCTGTGCGCGGGGTACGGAGCACGGGGAGCAGTATAGATCGGTTGTTGGAGGCCGGAGGGTGGACGGTGGAGGCCGGGTTGTCGTTCGCGGTGGTGCGAGCGCGTCGCGCGCTTGGCGCGAATACCGCGTGCGGCTGGTGCGGCGACTGTAGCTGATCGCTGGAGTGATCTCCGCGGCGAAGCGACCCGTCCCGGGCGAGACGGGTCAGGCGAGGCCGGGTTCGATGGTGGGGCGGGCGGGGGCGGGGGCGAGCTCTTCGGCGACGTCCATGATCGGTTCGCCGGCGAGGAGGGCGCGGATCGACGGCAGTGCCTGTTCGGCCGCCTCGATGCCGGCATCGAGGCATTGCGTCATGAAGAACGGGGAGTTGCCGCTGAGGCCGCGGGTGCGCGGGCGGATGCGGACGTGCGCGGCGCGGCCGGGCTGCAGGTCGCTGGACATGGCGTGGATGGAGAACGGCAGGCCGGCGAGGGTGCGGCGGAGGGCGATGCTCTCGAGGCGGCCGGCGAGGGTGAGCGCGGGCTTGCGGAGGCGCTCCGGGATGGAGACGGGGCGGGCGATCTCGACGGAGACGATGACGTCGGCGCCGAGGTCGTGGGCGACGCCGGTGGGCGCGCTGTCCCAGAAGCCGCCATCGAGCAGGTAGCGGCCCTGGTGGACGACGGGGCGGGCGATGATGGGGATGGCGATGCTGGCCTCAATGGCGTCGATGATGGGGCCGCGGTCGATGACGTACTGGCGGCGCTCGACGATGTCGGAGGTGACGGCGGCGAATCGCACGGGGAGCTGCTCGATGTAGTGGCCGGCGAGCGCCTCGTAGAAGCGGCGGGCGAGGCGGTTGTTGTCGCGGATCTTGAGGCGGCGGCCGAAGAAGCGGACGACGTCGATGCGGGGGCAGGTGCGGATGCCCTCTTCGATTTCGTGGGGCGTGCGGCCGACGGCGACGGCGCCGCCATAGAGGGCGCCGACGCTGGCGCCGGCGATGACCTGCGGGGTGATGCCGGCGTCGGCGAGGACGCGCATGACGCCGACGTGGGCGGCGCCCTTGGTGCCGCCGGCGCCGAGCGCGAGACCGAGTGACAGCGTCCTCATCGTGATGCCCTCCGGCGGGGCGTGCGGCCGTCTGGCCTCACCATAATGATCGTTCGCGGATTCTCCGGGATTACAGGAGGGGCGTCAACGAGATTCAGAGGCGTGGCGCGTGCATATGTCAAGGACATCCCTCTCAGCGTAGCGGAGGGGAGTGGAGCCGGGGAAGTCCGCGCCGGTGGGGGCAGCATGAAGCGCGGCGAACAGTGTCTCGCGGTCCGTGACGTCGCCGGCCGCGCCCGTTTCGGCACCCGGTCAGCAGGTGGCGCCGAAGTGGCTGGCGGCGATCTGGAGGTCGACGACGTTGATACGGCGGTCGCTGTTGAGGTCGTACCGGGGCTTGTAGCGGAGAGAGCCGTAGGAGTAGCCGTAGGCGGACGAGATGATCATGAGGTCGGTGCTGTTGACGATGCAGTCGTCGTTGACGTCGCCGACGGGCGCGGCCGAGACGGTGGCGGCCGGCAGGACCGCAGCCGCCGCGAGCGTCAGCGCGAGTGCGAAGAGCACGTGTCTCACGGCAGGCCTCCCGTCCGGCGACGTGTGTGTCCGTTTGTACGACTGAGCGGTGCGGCGCGTCAACAACGCGGAGGCGTGCGGCCGCGCGCGGGCGGCGCGGATACGGCTGCATCCTCACGCTGGCTCCCCCGTACTCGTCGTTACGGCAGTCCTGTTACGAAGGCGACCGCGTGCTACAGCGTCAAGACGAGTTCTCTCAGCTCTTGCTGGACGCGGCTCGAACGCTCTCCAGGCGGCGGCGGCGGAATCTCGATCCTTCCAAAGTCCCGAAGCGCGGTAGCGAGCCCGGTCAGCCCCGGGTGATCCCGCAAGTACTCAGAGAACTGATGAATGGTGATCGCAACGATGCGGTCGGCGTCATCGACGTCCGCGTACATGTTCTCGTCGCCCTGTGTGTAGACGAACGCCGGCCGCGCGCCAATCGCGACTGTAAATACGTCTTCATCGATGTCCCATTCAAACGCGAGCGACTCCGTCTGAATGCGTTCCCCGAAGTCTGAATTCGCTTCCTTGATGCGCTGCATCCTGCCTTGCCACCGCGCATGCAGCTCTCGCTTCAGGTCATCTGCGGCGGGCATAAGAACTCCTCGAACGGGTCGATCTCGTAGCAGATCCACGCTGTGCGCACGTGACTATCGTCGCGTCCATCAACGACGACGACGTGCAGGTATGCATCAGGTCTACCCGGTATGACGCCACGCTTGTAGAAATTCACCGAGCCGTCCTTCTCCCTGACGCATATGTTGGGTTCCTGAACAGCATCACGTGCTCGCTCGTTCAGGCCTGCGATTTCTGGCCGCCGCCTCTCGTGCTTACGCCAGTTCTCGGCATGCAACACGACCGTCCTGCCTCGGCAATCCTTTGTCGTCCACGCTATCTCGGCCACAGACCTCGTCCATGTCTCTCCGGCCGAAAGGAGGGCGGTGGGACAGGAATAGTATCGGTTCGCAGGGCTGGAGTGTCGATCCCTCTATCATCGAAGGCGTCGATCGCTATGTCGCGAGGCTATTGGCCGCTCCGATCGTTTCGGCTGCAACACCCCGGTGGACGACGACAGCTACTCGGCGGCGAGGAGGTAGGGGTAGTGGGGCTGGCCGCCGTCGATGAATTCGAGCTGGAGGCCGTGGGGGACGGCGGCGCGGATCTCGTCGACCTCGGAGGGGCGGGCGTCAGCGCCGGTGTAGATGGTGACGAGGGTGACGCCGCCGGTCGCGACGAGCTTGTCGATGCAGGCGAGGACGGCTCCCGCGATGGTGTCGCCGGCGACGGCGAGATCGCCTTCGACGATGCCGATGGGCTGACCGGCTCGCACGCGCAGTCCGCCAACGGTGCTATCGCGGGCGGCGGACGTCACCTGCGCGGTGCGCACGGCGGCGGCGGCCTCGCGCATGGCGGCGAGGTTCTCGCCGGGCGTGGCTTCGGCGATGCAGGCGGTGAGGGCGGCGACGCCCTGCTGCATCGTGGTGGTTTCCAAGACGTCCACGTGCGGATGGCCTGCGGCGGCCTGGCGCGCGGTGAGGACGACGTTCTTGTTGTTCGGCAGGACGGCGACGCGTGACGCGCGGGCGGCAGCGATAGCGACGGCGATGTCGGCGACGCTGGGGTTCATGGTCTGGCCGCCGGGGACGACGATGGCGCCGAGCCTGCGCATGAGGCGCTGCATGCCCTCGCCGGCGGCGACGGCGATGACGGCGAGGTCGCCGAACGCCGGCGTGGGAGCAGCGGGAGCATCGCTGACGGCGGCGAACTGCGCGGCCATGTCATCGACCTTCACGTGGGAGACGTCGCCGAACGCGCGGGCACGGTCGAGGACGAGGGCGTAGTCGCGCGCGTGGACGTGGGCGCGCGTGAGCCGCTCGTCACGGGCGACGAGGACGCTGTCGCCGAGGGGCTGGATCGCGTCGCGGAGGGCTTCCGCGTCGGCGGAGGCGACGACGAACTCGATGCAGTAGCCGTCGGCGGCGGCGTCGGCGTGCGCGAGGCGGCGGCTGGCGAGCCAGGCGCTGGAGATGGCGCCGTACGCGGGGGCATCGGCGTCG
>DATMAH010000297.1:0-3806 GCA_035583735.1 Dehalococcoidia bacterium | reverse complement strand
CCGCCACAAGACGGACATGCTGCCGGTCATCCATCAGCTCCACGAAGCCGGCTTCCGCCTGTATGCGACGGAGGGCACCGCCGCGATGATCGGCGCGCTCGGCATCCCCGTCGAACAGGTGCCCAAGCGGCTGAACGAGGGCCACCCCAACGTCGTCGATGTCATCAACGACGGCTCGGTGTCCTGCGTCATCAACACGCCGGAGGGCCGCTACACCGGCACCCTGCGCGACGGCTTCTACATCCGCCGCGCCGCCTCCGAGAAGCGCATCCCCTGCTTCACCAGCATCGATACGGCGCGTGCCGCCGTCGATGCGATGATGGCTGGCCTGCGCAGCGGCGCGGGCGAGGCCTACAACGTGCGCCCGCTGCCCGAGTACCGCGACGGGGCGCACGTATGACGGCGGAGCGCCGCGCGTGAACACGGGTTTCGCCGAGGTCATCGAGAACCGCCGGCTCTACGGCGTGACGCACGAGATGTGGCTGCGCGCGCCGGAGCTGGCGCACGGCGCCTACCCCGGGCAGTTCGTCATGCTGCGCTGCACCGACGACTCCGGCTACGGCCGGCCGGGGCACGGCGACGGCGGCCGCGCGGACGACCCGCTGCTCCCCCGTCCCATGAGCTACTACCGCGTCCGCGACGCGCGCGACGGCTCGCGCGAGTGGGCGATCCTGTACGACGTCGTCGGCCGCGGCACGTCGTGGCTGGCGAACCGCCGCGCCGGCGACCGCATCTATTGCTGGGGCC
This sequence comes from Dehalococcoidia bacterium, assembly GCA_035583735.1. Lineage (GTDB taxonomy): Bacteria > Chloroflexota > Dehalococcoidia > DSTF01 > JACRBR01 > DATMAH01. Next base: position 3,059 of record DATMAH010000297.1, on the reverse strand, counting down.
CGCTCGGCCGCGGCTACGAGGTGGAACGCGGCGCCACGAACCTGCTGCTCGTCGCTGGCGGCATCGGCGTCGCGCCGCTGGTCTGGCTGGCCGACGATGCCGTCGCCGCCGGCAAGAACGTCACGCTCGTCATCGGCGCCCGCAGCGCCGAGCACGTCTTCCCGGCCTCCATGCTCCATCCGGCGGTCGAGGTCGTCGTCGCCACCGACGACGGTTCGGCCGGGCGCAAGGGATTCGCCACGGAGCCCTTCGCCGAGCTGCTGGAGTGGTGCGACCAGGCGTTCGCGTGCGGCCCCACGCCGATGTTCGCGGCGATGGGCGCCATCGTCCGCCGCACCCGAACGCGCCGGCCGGTGCAGGTGCTGCTGGAGGAGCGCATGGGCTGCGGAACCGGCATCTGCTACGGCTGCGCCGTCGAAGTGCGGAAGCGCGGCGGCCGCCAGGTGCAGCTCGTCTGCAAGGACGGACCCCGGTTCGACGTGCGGGACGTGTTCTAAGAGTGCCCATGCCCGGCCGGAAACTTCGGGACATCAGCCCGGATCGAGTGATCAGGGTTCGAGCGCGCTGGGTACCGCATCGTAAGGACTACTGGGAGCCACGTCGTGCCTGAGCACGACCAGCGATCACTCATCAGCATCCCCCGCCACCGTACAGTGAATGCGGGGCTGCCGCTGGCGAAGATTAAGGCAGCGGGTTTGACGTACACGGCGTTCGAGGAGCTGCTCTGATGGAGAGGCAATTCGAGTACGTCACCATCATTCACCTGGCGGAAGAGGGCGGATACTGGTCCGGCGTCCCCGCGCTCCCCGGAGGCGGCTCCCAGGGCGAGTCAGTCGAGGAGACCATCGCGAACACGCGAGAATCGAGCAGCGCGGTCCTCGCGGTGATGAAGGAGCGAGGCCAGGCCATCGCCGAGCCCGCCGACATCGTCGTCAAAGTGCAGGTTCCCGCGTAGCCTCGATCGCCACGCTCCGCGGCGGGCGGCGCTGCGACAGCCGCTTCGCCCACGAGGTGTCCAGGCGCGCCACGTCGTCCGGCTCCATCCACTCCGCGCGCAACACGCGCAGCCCGTGCCGTCCGAGCGCCGGCGCGATCGCCTCGCGCGCGTACTCCGGCGTCACCTCCGGCAGGTCGCGCGCCTCCACCGGTACGGGGTCGTCGAAGATGCGCGTGTTCAGCACGATGCGCACGCGGGCTCCCGGCGCGCACACGGACGCCACGCCCGCGATGATCGCGTCCTCGCCGAGGATGATGCCGCGCATCAGGCTCCCCCACGGTAGCGTCACGAACACCTCGCCGGCGATACCGCGCAGGTCCGCGGGCATCGCCTCCGCCGTCGCCACGATGCAGGCGAGATTGTCGATGCCGCCGCGCTCGGGCTTCTTCGCCGCGCGCGCCGACTGCTCCCGCATGTTCTCGCGCACAGGGTCAATCGCGATCACGAAGCGCTCGGGGTGCGCTTTCGCGTAGCGGTAGGCGAACGCCGCGTCGCCGGCGCCGAGGTCGACCGTCACCGGCCGGCCGCCGATGCGCGCGCGGAGGCGCTCGCCGCCGGTCTCGGCGAGCGTGCGTCCGCGGACTTCGAGCACAGGGGTGGCGTCAGGCCTGGGGCGCCTCGGCGGGCGCCTCGGCCGGAGCTTCGACGCCGGCCGCCTTCATCGCCGCCGCCATCGCCGTCTCGCCCGTTGCGCCGTCGTCCGCGGCCTGCGTCTGCTCGCGCGGCTCGCGCGGGGCCTTCGGCTTCGGCTGCATGCGCTGCGGGATGGGCGCCAGGTACATGTTCATGAACCGCCCCTCCATCGCCGGGTGCCGCTCGACGATGGCGACGTCCTGCAGCCCCTCGGCGACCCGCAGCAGCAGGTCGCGCCCGATCTCCGGGTGCGTGATCTCGCGCCCGCGGAACATCACGGACATCTTCACCTTGTCGCCCTCCTGCAGGAGCTGGCGGGCGACGCGCGCCTTCACGTCGATGTCGTGCTGGCCGATCTTCGGGCGGAAGCGGACTTCCCGGAGTTGCGATTGCTTCTGGTGCTTGTGAGCTTCGCGCTCCTTCTTCGCCTGCTCGTACTTGAACTTCCCGTAGTCCAGGATGCGGCAGACCGGTGGATTGGCGTTGGGTGCCACCTCGACCAGGTCGAGGTCTCGTTCGCGCGCCATCTCGAGCGCCTGGTGTGTGGGCAGCACGCCCAGCTTCTGTCCCTCATCGTCGATGAGGAGCACTTCCCGCACGCGAATGCGGTCGTTGATGCGGAGGTCTTTCGCGGCTATCGGCAGGTTCCTTTCTGTGAGGGTCCGTCGTTGGTTGGGTCACTATACGGAACGTGCGCATGGCGCGGCAATCGGCCACATGGCGCGGGCCAGATTGGGGCGGCGCTATACTGAGCGCGTCGCGGGCGGCTCGGCGAGCGGCCCGCGACGTGTGCCGCGGCGCCATCGTCTAGAGGCCTAGGACGCCGCCCTTTCAAGGCGGAGATCGCGGGTTCGAATCCCGCTGGCGCTACCATCCAGCATCACGGCCCGGCCGAGCCGGGCCTGTCCGTCTCAGCCCCTACGCCCGCACGTCGTCGAACGCCACCGGCAGCTCCGCCAGCCCGCGCAGCACGATCAGCTCCTTGTACGCCGGCCGCTCGGTCGCCAGCCGCGGCGACACGAAGCGCTGCGCGAACGCGTTCAGGGCGATCTGGCCCTCCAGCCGCGCCAGCGGCGCCCCAACGCAGAAGTGGATGCCCATCCCGAAGGCGATGTGCCGGTTGTCCTCGCGCGTGATATCGAGCCGCTCCGGGTCCGCAAACTGCTGCGGGTCGCGGTTCGCCCCTCCAATCAGCAGGATGGCCTCCGTGCCGGACGGCAGCACGCCCTCGCTCAGCGGGATGTCCTCGACGGCGCGGCGGCTGGTGAACTGCACCGGCGGGTCGTAGCGCAGCACCTCCTCCACGGCCGTCTTGATCAGCGATGGGTCATCGTGCAGGAGCTGGAGCTGGTCCGGGTTCCGCAGCAGCGCCAGCACGCCATTGCCGATGAGGTTGACCGTCGTCTCATGACCGGCGACGAGCAGCAGG
>DATMAH010000296.1:0-4192 GCA_035583735.1 Dehalococcoidia bacterium | reverse complement strand
CGTGAGGGCGGGCGCCGCGCCCGCGCGCGTGGCCGCCCGGGGGTCCTCGAGCACCGCGACCCGAGGAGGTGGCGACGCGCGAGACGTGAGCGGGCGGAGGCCCGGGGATTGAACGCGGCTGGGCGGGGTTGTAGCGTTGCTCCGCAGCCGCACGTGCAACGGCAACGGAAAGCCAGGAGGGAGTCGTGAAGAAACTCGTTCTCGTCCTCGCCGCGGTGGCGCTGACGGTCGGCCTGACCGTGAGCGCGGCGCTGGCGAAGACCGCCAGGAAGTCGGCGGGCATCGAGGCGTGCGCCCTGATGCCCGACACGAAGACCTCGATCCGGTGGCTGCACTTCGACCAGCCCTACCTGCAGAAGGCGTTCAAGGCGGCCGGCGTCTCCGCGCGCGTCGTCAACGCGCTCGGCGACCCGCAGAAGCAGAAGACGCAGGCCGACCAGTGCATCGCCGACGGGGCGAAGGTGATCATCATCGCCCCGATCGACTCCGGATCGGCCGCTGCGATCGAGAAGGCCGCCGCGGCGAAGGGCATCAAGTCGATCGACTACGACCGCCAAGTCGAGGGCGGCGTCGCCTCGCTCTACGTCTCCTTCGACGGGCACACCGTCGGCGTGCTGCAGGGCAAGGCCGTCATCCAGGGCCTGAAGGCGAACGGCAAGTACTCGCAGCACCCCGTCGTCGCCTCGCTCTGGGGCGGCCAGGAGGACGCCAACACGTACCTGTTCAAGGGCGGCGTCGACTCGGTGCTCAACCCGCTGTACGCGAACGGCACCCTGAAGAAGGGCCCGCAGCAGTTCGTCCCCGGCTGGGACAACCAGAAGGCCGGCACGATCTTCGAGCAGATGCTCGTCAAGACGGGCAACAAGATCGACGCCGTCGCGGCCGCCAACGACGGCCTCGCGAACGCGGTCGTCGTCGCCCTGAAGGCACACAAGCTGAAGCCGATCCCGCTCAGCGGGCAGGACGCGACGCCGCAGGGCGTGCAGAACATCGTCTCCGGCTGGCAGACGGCGACGGTGTTCAAGGACGTCCGCAAGCTGGCGACTGCCGCCGCGAAGGCCGCGATCGCCATCGTCAAGGGCCAGAAGGTGCCCACCACCGGCACGGTGAAGACGAAGGGCCGCAAGCCGGAGCCGGCCTACCTGATCGCGCCGGAGTCGATCACGAAGGCGAACTGGCGCAAGCTGATCACCAGCGGCTTCCTGAAGAAGAGCGAGGTCTGCAGCGGCGAGTACGCCAAGTACTGCTAGGAGACCATCCGCGCGGAGGCGTCGTCGGCGGCGCCTCCGCGCTCCAGCCCTCCGTTCCCATGTCCGACACCCCACTGCTCGAGCTCCGCGGCGTCTCCAAGTCGTTCGGCTCGGTCCAGGCCCTCACCGACGTGGACTTCGAGGTGCGCGCGGGCGAGGTGATGGCGCTCGTGGGCGACAACGGCGCCGGCAAGTCGACGCTGATCAAGTGTGTCGCCGGCATTCACGGCATGGACTCCGGCCAGATGTTCTTCGACGGCCAGGAGGTGCACGTCCACGGGCCGAAGGACGCCGCCAAGCTGGGGATCGAGGTCGTCTACCAGGACCTCGCGCTCTGCGACAACCTCGACGTGGTGCAGAACATGTATCTCGGCCGCGAGACGAACCGGTTGCAGGTGCTCACCGAGGCGCCGATGGAGGCGCGGACGCGCGAGACGCTCAAGGGTCTGCGCGTGACCACGATCCGGTCGATCCGCCAGCCCGTGGCGAGCCTCTCCGGCGGGCAGCGGCAGTCGGTCGCCGTCGCCCGGGCCGTGCTCTGGAACTCGCGTCTCGTCATCCTCGACGAGCCGACCGCCGCGCTCGGCGTCGCGCAGACCGAGCAGGTGCTCGAGCTCGTCCGCCGCCTGGCCGAGCAGGGGCTCGGCGTCGTGCTGATCTCGCACAACCTGCACGACATCTTCGAGACGGCGACGCGGATCACGGTGCTCCGCCTCGGTCGCAACGTCGGCGTCTACGAGCGCTCCAAGACGACGCAGCAGGAGGTCGTGCACGCGATCACCGCCGGCGCGCCCACGAAGGTGGCCGGCATCCCGAGCGCTGTCGAGGCGCCCGCATGACGGCGGCGACGTCCGCCCCCGAGGCCGAGGTCGTCGCGCTGCAGCCGCTGCCGCAGCGGATCTGGGACAACGTCCGCACCGGCAACCTGGGCAGCTGGCCGGTGATCGGCGCGCTGGCGATCATCGTCCTCGTCTTCAGCCAGACGGCGCAGAACTTCTTCACGCCGGTCAACTTCACGAACATCATCACGCAGATGGCGGGCACCTGCCTGCTCGCCTACGGGATCGTCTTCGTCCTGCTGATCGGCGAGATCGACCTGTCGGTCAGCTTCGTCAGCGGCGTCGCCGGCGTGATCGTGGCCGAGACGCAGCTGCCCAACGGGGCCAACCTCCCCTGGTACCTCTGCGTCTTCCTGGCGCTGCTGGCGGCGACGCTGATCGGCGCCTTCCAGGGCTCGATCGTCGCCCTCGTCGGCGTCCCCTCCTTCGTGGTCACGCTCGCCGGCTTCGAGATCTGGCAGGGCGTGATCCAGCGGACGATCAACACGGGCGTGATCGTGATCCAGGACGACATGATCAACAACTTCTCCAACTACTTCTTCAGCCAGCTCGCCGGCTGGATCATGGCTGCGCTGGTGAGCGGCGCCTACGTGGCCGGGACGCTGTGGTCGACCGTCCAGGGCGTGCGCCACGGCATCGCGGTGCGCGACCCGATCATGCTCGCGATCAAGCTCGTCGCCGTGCCGGCGGTCGCGATCGTCACGGTGTGGATCCTGAACAAGGACCGCGGCGTTCCCTTCGCGCTGCTGCTCGTCGTCGCCGGGCTGCTCGTGTGGACGTTCGTCGCCAAGCGGACGACGTTCGGCCGCCACGTCTACGCGGTCGGCGGCAACGCCGAGGCCGCGCGGCGCGCCGGGATCAACGTCGCCCGGATCCGCATCCTCGTGTTCATGATCGCGGGTGCGATGTCCGGGCTGGGCGGGATCGTGCTGGCGGCGCGCCTGAACTCGGTCGACCTGAACGCGGGCGGCGGCACCCTGCTGATCGACGCGATCGCGGCCGCGGTGATCGGCGGCACGAGCCTGTTCGGCGGGCGAGGCGAGATCCGCAACGCCCTGATCGGCGCGGCGATGATCTCGACCGTCTCGAACGGCATGTTCATCCTCGGCTACCACCCGGGCGTGATCTTCATCGTCACCGGCGCGATCCTGCTGCTCGCGGTCACGTTCGACACCGTCGTCCGCCGGATCCAGGTCCGGTCGGGCCGGTAGGGGACGCGGCGGGCGTCGTGGCGGACACGATCGGCGTCGCCATGCTCGGCTACGCCTTCATGGGCAAGGCGCACTCGCGCGCCTTCCGCGAGGTCGCCTACCTCGCCGAGCCGGCGCTGCGGCCGCAGCTCGTCTCGGTCTCGGGCCGCGACCGCGCGAAGCTCGAGGCGATGCAACGCCGCTTCGGCTGGGCCGAGGCGGTGACCGACTGGCGCGAGCAGGTGGCCGACCCGCGGGTGGGGCTGTTCGACAACGGCGGGCCCAACAACCTGCACGCCGAGCCGACCATCGAGGCGCTGCGCAACGGCAAGCACGTCCTCTGCGAGAAGCCGCTGGCGATGGACGCGGAGGAGTCGCACCGCATGTGGGTGGAGGCGGAGCGGGCCGGCGTGCAGCACATGTGCGGCTTCAACTACCGCTTCGTGCCGGCCGTGCGGCTGGCGCGCGAGCTCGTCGAGTCGGGCGCGATCGGCGACGTCGTCCACTTCCGCGCCACCTACCTGCAGAGCTGGGGCTGGGAGGCGGACGCCTCCGCCTGGCGCTTCGACCGGGCGCAGGCGGGCACGGGCGCGATCGGCGACCTCGGCACGCACATCATCGACCTCGCCCGCTACCTCGTCGGCGAGATCGCCTCGGTCTCCGCGCTCGTGCGCACGGTCGTGCCCGAGCGCGCGGTGGACGACCACTTCGTCGCCACGGTCGAGTTCGAGGGCGGCGCCGTCGGCACCCTGGAGGCGTCGCGGCCATCGCCGGCGAGGGGACGGTGGCCCCGCACGGCGCGACGTTCGAGGACGGCTACCGCTGCGCCGAGGTGGCGGACGCGATCCTGCGCTCCTCGGCGAGCGGCCGCAAGGAGATAATCGCCTACCGGAGCAGCGACGCGTGAAGACCT
>DATMAH010000295.1:0-5861 GCA_035583735.1 Dehalococcoidia bacterium | reverse complement strand
GGCTGCCGCCTCGCGGCTAACCGGCATCGGCGATCTCAGCGCGTCAGGGCGTGCCCTCCGCCGCCGGGTCCGCCGCGGGCGCGTTCGACGCCTGCGCGGTCCGCGCCGACGCGGGCGGCGTGTATGTCGCCGTGCTCGGCCGGCGCGTGCGCCCGCGCGACCCGCCGGCGCCCTCGTCCGCCGGGGCGGTGTGCGCGCGGATCGCCACCGGCTTCGGCGCCCGCTCCTCGCTCGGCCTGTCGACGCCGCAATACGGGCAGAGCACCCACGTCGTGACCAGCGCCCGCCCGCAGCTCTCGCACGGGATGCGCAGCGCCGACCGGCAGAACGGGCACACCACGAAGTCCGCCTCGATCTTCCGGCGGCACATCGGGCAGGTCGCCTGCTCCTGGATCTCGTGCATCAGCGCCTCCGCCTCGAGGCGCCGCTCGTACTGGTCGGCCAGCGTCTCCCGTGGCCGCATCACCAAATAGACGATCAGTCCGGCGAAGCCCAGCGTCACCACCACCAGCACGGCCACGCCACGCAGCATCGGGTCGCGCGTGCGCGCCGTCGCATCGCGGTACACCCACACCACTGACGCGATCCAGAGCACCAGCAGGTATGCGACAAGCAGGATGATGCCGGCGACAAGCAGGTCGCGCCACACGCCGTCGATGCTGATGTCCACCGGCGTACCCTCCTACGGTCCTGCCCGCCACCCGAATGTCGATTATAGCATCAGCATCAATGCGGGGTTGCCGGGCATCAATCAAACCATCGCAGCGTACTGCCGAGATAGAATCTAGAGGACGAGCGCCCAGCCGTGAAGCGACAGGTAGACATGGCAACCGTCTTCCGCGAACCGACGACACCCGCCATCCCGCACGGCGCGCAGGGCGCCATCCGCCACGGCTTCGTCTCCTTCTTCGGCGCGCCCGTCGTCGAGGACATCGCCGCCACGCGCGTCGACGCCGGCTTCGTCGGCGTCCCCTTCGACGCCGGCACGAACGACCGACCCGGCGCCCGCTTCGGCCCCGCCGCCGTCCGCGACGCCTCCGCCCGCTACCATCCGTCCGCCGAGTGGGCCGGCTGGGTCGACGCCGAGCGCGGCGTCCGCATCCTCGAAGGCGTCTCCATGGCCGACATCGGCGACGTCGACGTCCGCACCATCGATATCCTCGACAACTTCGGCATCATCACCGACGCCGCCCGCCTCGCCCGCCGCGCCTGCGCCGTCCCCGTCTTCGTCGGCGGCGACCACGCCATCACCTTCCCCATCGTCCGCGCCTTCGACGACGTCCCCGGCGGCCTGGCCCTCGTCCAGTTCGACGCGCACCAGGACTACACCGACGAGAAGTTCGGCGTCCGCTACTCGCACGACAACCACATGCGCCGGTCGAGCGAGCTGCCGTTCGTCCAGCAGATCATCAACATCGGCCTGCGTGGCGTCCTCGAGCGCGACGAGCCGTGGGAGGCCGCCCACCGCGACGGCGTGCCGGCCGCGCTCGCCGGCGTCCCCGGCGGCGGCGCCGCCTACGTCACCATCGATATCGACGTGCTGGACCCGGGCGGCGCGCCCGGCACCGGCTACCCCGAGCCCGGCGGCCTCACCTACTACCAGCTCAAGGAGGCGCTCCTCCTCGTCGCCGAGCGCTACGACGTCGTCGCATTCGACGTCACGGAGGTGGACCCCGTGTACGACGCCGCCGGCGTCACCGCCCGCGTCGCCGCCAGGCTCATCCTCGACCTCCTCGGCGCCATCTTCGCCCGCCGCTGAGATGCTCGCCACCGTGTCGCTGCTGCAACATCGGCGCTAACGCACCATCACGCATCCGGCCACAAACCCACGCGAAGCCAGCTCCCGCCCACCGTCCGCCCTTCGCCCTTCGCCCTTTGCCCTTTGCCCGTTTGCTGTTTGTTGTTTGCTGTTTGCTGTCCGCTGTCCGCTGCCTGCGCTCTACCGTCCGACCTTCTCCCTTCACTCCGCCGCGTCGCCCTCAAGCCACCGCGGATTCTATACCTCGAGCTTCGCGTGCGTGACGTCGCGCAGGTGCGCCACCACCAGCGTCCGCCACTCGCCCGCGTCCGCCTCGCCGGCGCGGATGCGCTCCGACAGCTCGCGGTTGCGCTCCTGCAGCGCCGCCGTCATCGCATCGCCGGATGCCGGACGCTCCTGTCGCCCCAGCAGCACGTCCAGCCCGGCCCACTCCCGCGCCGCGTGCTCCTCGCGCAGCCGCAGCTCCCGCCGCACGATGCGCACCGCGTTCGCCGCCACCCGCGCGTTGTACTTCCGCGACCCCTCCAGCGTCGGCACAAGCTGCTCGTCCAGCAGCACCTCCACCGCCCGCAACAATTCGTCGACCGTAGGCCTATCGTGCATCCGTCACCCCGCGCACACGCATCGCCCTTCAACCACGACCCGGAAGCTTCACGGTCTGTTGTCTGTTGTCTGCCGTCTGCCGTCTGCCGTCTGCCGTCTGCCGTTTGCCGTTTGCTGTTTGCTGTCTACGGTCTGTCGTCCGTCGTCCGCCCTTCGTCCTTTGCCCTTCGTCCTTTGCCCTCACCCTTCCAGCAACTCCAGCAACTCCCACTCCGTCTCCGCCGTCCGCCGCCCGATGCTCGCCAGCTCGACGCTGTTGCTGTGCCCGTCGAGATACGCCCGCGCCTGGGAGATGCAGATGATGCCCCACCGCACGTTCCCGAACACCTCCCACCACCGCACCCGCCCCGGGTCGACGCGCCGTCCGCTCGCGCGCTCGTACGCCGCGTAGAACGCATCCCGCTCACCGATGCCGCCGACCGGCTTCGCGCCGCCGAACCGCCACGACCGCACGCACATCCACGCCAGGTCCTCCATCGGGTCGCCGACGTGCGCCAGCTCCCAATCGAGGACCGCCCGCGCGCCCTCCGGCCCGAACAGCACGTTGCCCATGCGAAAGTCGCCGTGCACCAGCACGCGCTCGTCGTCCGGGCGCGCGTCGCGATACGGCGGCGCCTGCGTCAGCCAGCGCAGCGCCAGGTCGAGCACCGGATGCGGCTCCGGCGCGATCACGCGCAGGATCTGCCCGAACCGCGACACCTCGTGCACCGCCGGTGACACGCCCTCCGGCGGCGCCTGCAGCTCCGACAGCCCCTCCGCACCCCGATAGTCGACCGCATGGATGCGCGCGGCGATCTCCGCGAGCTGACCCGGCAGCGCCGCCCGCGCACCCGCGTACTCGTCGTCCCGCAGCAGCCGCCGTGGCAGCGTCTCGCCGTCGATGCGCCGTACGAAGAGCGCCTGCCCGGCGCCGATCTCGCCGTCGCTCAGCCACAGCGGCTCCGGCGCCAGCACGCCCGCGCCGTGCGCCGCCCGCAGCAGCGCGAACTCCAGCGACCGCGACATGCCGGACGCCTTGCCGCGCACGTCGCGCTGCATGATCAATGGCAGCGTCTCGTCGCCGCTATCGCGCGCGACCGTCGCGTCCAGCGCCCACGTCTCCCGCGACGCGCCGCCAGTCAGCCGCCGCAGCCCGCCCACGCGCGCCGGCGCGCCCGACCGCGCCGCGATGAACGCCTCGATCCGCTGCTGGAGCTCGTCGTCCGCGCGCGCCATCACTCCTGCGGCAGCGTGTCCAGGTACTCCGACAGCCCGTACCCCACGGCCTCGCCGCAGCGGTACTCCGTCATCCCCTCGCCGATGTGCGTCGTCACGCCGCCGCGCCGGTTCCGCAGCGGGATGAAGCCCATCACCTTCCCATCCACCGTCAGCTCTTCGCCCGTGTTCAGCGTCAGCTTCGCCCGCATCGCATCGTGGAAGATGCTCCCGTCCCGGTACTCCGTGTCGATGTCGACCGCCACGATGCGGTCCATCTTGCCGCCCCGGTACACCACGCCGCCCTGCGTGCGCTCCTCCGGCGTCCGCCACACCGTCGACACCATCATCCCGAAGTCCGGTGCGAAGTTGATCGTCAGCCACCGGTACGAGTGGATCGCCTGCCAGTACCGCGGGCCCCACGAGTGGTCGCGCAGCCCCAGCCCGTCGATCGGGTACACGTCGTCGTCGATGCGCATCGTGCCCGTGACCGCCATGTGCTGCTCGTAGTGCGCCTTCGCGAACTCCTTCTCGGGGTCCTCCACCTTGTGGCCCGCACCCGTGCTGCCGTACACCGGCCCCGCCGCCTCGTGCAGCAGGTCCAGCACGACGTGCCGCTTCGGGTTCTCGCGGAACGCCCGGCTCGGGTCCGACATCTGCGTCGGGTCCGCCAGGTGCACGGCCGCCCCGTCGTACGTCGTCCGCAGCTTCTCCAGCGGCTCCACCACCTCGAACTTCATGCCGCCGGCGTCCATCGCGTCGTTGTTGTCGATGTCCGGGCGCCCGAACTGGAAGAGCACGCTGCCGTCCGGCAGGTACAGCGTCATCGTCATCTCGGCGTAGCCCTCGTTCGCCCGGTTCCCCAGCCGCACGAAGCCGCCGCTCCTCCGCTGCCGGTCGAAGAAGTTGAAGTACATGCTCTCGTTGAAGTTCGGCTCCGGCCCCAGCGGGTGCGTGTAGTCGTCCTTCGCCGTGATGTCGCCGAGCACCTGGACCATCGTCGGGCCTCCCCTGGCTGCCAGCTTGCCGCTGCTGAGAGTCTAGGCGACCCTACCCGTCAGGCGATACCCCGGCTCCGGGTGACGGAGGCGCTGCGTCGATCGCCCGGCACCGCGACGACCGGCATTGCGCCGAGGAGGCCCACCATGCGCGAAGGCACCTTCCGCGGCTTCGACGTGAAGCTCCACGACCCCGGCATCGCCGTCCTCACCATGGACCAGCCCGAACGCCTCAACGGCATGACCCAGGGCCTCAAGCGAGACATGGTCGAGACGCTCACGCAGGCGCAGATGGACGACGCCGTCCGCGTCGTCGTCATCACCGGCTCCGGCCGCGCCTTCTCCGCCGGCGACGACATCACCGGCCGCCCGCCCGCCGGCGACGCCGAAGCGCTCGTGCCCGACATCCCCGGCGGCCACCGCGACGCCATCGGCACCTACGACGGCCTCCGCTGGCTCTCCCAGTCCCTCAACACCACCGTCCGCAACCTCGACAAGCTCACCATCGCCGCCATCAACGGCGTCGCCGTCCAGACCGGCTTCTCGCTCGCCCTCTCGTGCGACTTCCGCATCGCGGCCGAGGGCGCCCGCATGGGCAGCGCCACCCTCCGCTTCGGCCTCATGCCCGTCTGAGTCGACATCGGAAAGCCGCCGCTACATGCCGAGACGGCGGTACCGTCAATGAGTCCTTGCTGGAGAACCTCTTGCGCCCCGGGCGCAGTTGCATCCCAGTCATGCAGATGACCGTCGGAGTGGTCCGCTAAAATCGTAGAGCTCCTCGTTATCGTTGCTAGTATCAACGTAGCAATCGCAACTACACCGAGCTGTAGTTTCCTGCACATCGTTCCCGTCCTTCTTGGAACTCGGCGTACTACTGGGGGTCGACGACGACGGACTCAACGATTGAGTCGAAGACTGCGCTAAGCGACGGATCAGGCACGGAGCGCCCCTCCTCCGCCCCCGAGTCCGCGAACAGTCGCACGCCAGACCGGGTCTTCGCCTCGTAAATCACAAGGAGCGTCACTCCTCCTGGGTCGTTGAGTGTGACCGCCGTCTCAAGAGTGATGCCATCCGGCACTACAAACGTGAATCGTCCGAAGCGATAGGCTGAGCCACCGCTTAGGGGCTCCCCGGGCTGCAACCTCAGGGCGTCCGGGCGGTTCTGGGGCGGCGCTGGTGCTGCTGTGGGCTGCGCCTGTGAAGCCATCGTTGGCGTTGCGGGCGCTGTTGGAGCAAGTGGAACCGTTGTCGGCGCGGTAACCGCTACCGTCGCTGTCGAGACAATGCTTTCGGCGCCAAGTGGCGTC
>DATMAH010000294.1:0-6838 GCA_035583735.1 Dehalococcoidia bacterium | reverse complement strand
CTTCTTGGCGGCGGGTTCCACCGCCGGGGTTTTGGCCGCCGCGGAAACACGCCCCGCCGGCGTGGCGCGCGCCGACGCCGGCGTGCGCGGGGCCGGCGTGCTTGCTCCGTTCCGCTGCGCCGCCGCTTCCTTGCCTGTCGTGCGCTTCGGGAAAAATCTCACCACTGTCATGCAACTCCAGCGAATTCGAGCACGCTGCACCGCGCCGCTACTTGCTTCGCAACCTCGATGAATGCCTTGGCCTGCGCGCTATCCGGCGCCGACGCTACGATCGGCGTGCCCGCGTCGCCGCCCGCGCGGGTCGCCGGGTCGATGGGGATCTCGCCGAGGAACTCGAGTCCCAGGTCCTCCGCCGCGTCGCGCGCGCCGCCGTGTCCGAAGATGTCCGTGCGCTCGCCGCAGTGCGGGCACACGAAGTAGCTCATGTTCTCGACGATGCCGAAGACCGGCACGTTCAGCTTGTCGAACATCGACACCGCCTTCGCGGCGTCCTCGAGCGCGACGTCCTGCGGCGTGCTGACGACGACGACGCCGGAGATCGGCGCCTCCTGCGCCATGCTCATCGACGCGTCGCTGGTGCCCGGCGGCAGGTCGATGAGGAGGTAGTCCAGCTCGCCCCAGTTGATGTCGTGCAGGAGCTGCCGGACGGCCGTGCCGATCATCGGGCCGCGCCAGACAACGGGCGTGCCCCGCGGCAGCACGAAGCCGATGGAGCAGACGCGCACGCCGTGGCGCTCTTCCACCCGCAGGCCGCCGGGCCCCTCCGCCTGCGCCCCCTGCCCGACGCCCATCATCGTCGGGATGTTGGGGCCGGTGACGTCGGCGTCGAGCAGCCCCACCTTCGCACCCAGCCGCGCCAGCGCGACGGCGACGTTCGTCGATACGGTGGATTTGCCGACACCGCCCTTGTTGCTGGCGATGGCGATGATGTGCTTCACGCCTTCGACCGGCTTGCCCTGCGTGGCGTCGTGCCGCCGGACGTTCGCTTCCATCGTCACGTTCGCCTCCCGGACCCCCGGCAGCGCGAGGATCAGGTCGCGGGCATCGCGCTCGATCGTCTCGCGGACCGGGCAGGCCGGCGTCGTGAGGACGATGCGCACGCTGACCACGCCGTCGCTGATCTCGGGCGTCTGCACGAAGCCGAGCGAGACGATGTCGCGGTGCAGGTCGGGGTCGATGATGGTGCTGAGAGCGGCAAGGACGTCCTTCTCAGTTACGCTCACGAGATACCTCTTCCGGTGGGTGCGGCCTGCCCGGCAGGCGCCATGTCGATGATGTAGCGGCAACACTCGCCGCAGCCGTCCGGCGGGGCGACGGTCCGGACCGGGGCGCCCGTGAGCGCCGCGAGCAGCGTCTCGTGCCAGGCGCATGGCCCGCCGCCGCCGACCGCCTCGCGGTACACGCAGCCGAAATCCCGCACCTCGTAGCCGTCGTCCAGCGGATGCCAGTCGGCGAAGCCGCCGTGCGAGCGGAGGAGCGCAATGATGCGGTCCATCCGCTGGTCCGGCGATAGTGGCTCCAGCTCGTGCCGCACGCGAGACGCCAGCGCGGTGGCGGCCGCCTCGAACAGGCGCGCGCGCCGCACGTCCGGCCCTTCGCCGTTCACCTCGATGACGCCGGCCTGTTCGACGAGCAGGACGAGCAGGCGGTCGTGACCGTCCGCGATGCGGCGGTGGCCGTCCTCGGTCAGCGTGTAGCGGTAGTGCGGCCGCCCGTTGCCGCGCCGCACCTCGACCGCCTGGATGAGGGCGTCGCGCTCCAGCGCCATGAGGTGCTGCCTGACGGTCATGGGCGCCAGGCCAAGCCCGGTGGCCAGTTCGTCGACCGAGGCGCTGCCGTTGCGCTTGAGCTGGGCGAGGATCTCAGATTTCGTCGAGTGCATAGGCGTCCGATGAGGACGATTCAGTATAGCAGGGGCCGCGCCATAGGTCAGCCAGACACGATAAAAGCAGAGGATACGGTAGTAACCGTGCCTCCCTTGACGCGGTACAAAATATCGTGCATACTCTGGTGCACCGGCGGCCCCACCCGTACGTATCAATGAGTGAACGCGGAGGGGGGCGAAGGAGGAACAGATGCCGAACGCCATCACACGAGAGCGAAAGACGATGGGGCGCCGCCTGCGGGCTGTGCGCCACGAGGAGGCGCCGGCGGAGGATCGCCCGCTGACCGAGGGGCCGACCTGCGTCCACCACTGGGTGATCGCCGCGCCGAACGGCGAGATGAGCGTGGGTCGCTGCAAGCTGTGCGGCCTCGAGAAGGAGTTCCCGAACTCGGCTGAGGACTACCTGTGGGAGCGCAGCGTCCCGCAGTCGCGCTGGACCGGCCGGGCGGACACGCCGAGCGGCAACGCCGGCTATTAATCTCGCCCCGCAACCCCCGCCAGGAGGAGCCGCACATGAGGCTCCTCCTGTTGTATGTCCCGCGGACTGCGACCCGGGCGCGCTGCGGCGCCCCTACCCGGCGGCCTGGCAGCATCTTGTCGGAAGCGCCCCGCCCGGGCGCTACGGTGACGCGCCTGACTCGACGCGGACTTCGTCGCCCAGGTACTCCTGGAGGGTCCGCGCGGTGATCTCGCCTTCGCGGAGGACGCGCACGACGGCGGCGTCCGTGGCGTCGACGACGGCCGACGGCGCGCCCGCGGCGGGCAGCGGCGACTCGACGATGACGTCGACGGCGTCGCCGAGCTGCGCGCGCACGTCGTCGGCGGTGCGGCACTCCGGCCGGCCGGAGATGTTCGCACTGGTGCTGGTGATCGGGCCGAGCTGGAGCGCGACCTCGCAGAGCACGATGTCGGCGGGCTGCCGTACGCCGATCGTCTCCGAGCCGGCGGCGGCGAGCGTCCGGTATGACGGCTTCTTCGGCAGCACGATCGTCAGCGCACCTGGCCAGAAGCGTTGCATCAGTCGCTCCGCCGCTGCGCTCAGGTCGGCGACGATGCGCGCCTGCTCGATGGAGCCGACGAAGACCGGCAGCGGCTGGTCGAGCGAGCGGCGTTTGATCTGGTAGAGCCGCCGCACGGCCTCGGAGTTCGTCGCAATGGCGCAGAGGCCGTACACGGTGTCCGTCGGCAGCGCGACAACGCCGCCGTTACGCATCGCCTCGATCGCGTCGCGGTACTGCTGCTTGATGCGGCCGGCGCGCGCGACGTCGCCGTTCTCACTCCCGCTCATCGTCGTAAAGTGCTTATGTCGCTATACAGATGATTGATCGCTCCGGGTGCCCACGATACACTCGAAGCACTCCCCGGGATGCCCGCGAGGGCGTGTTCGCAGGATACGTCATGGCTGAGTCGCAGAGTTCCCGGCGCGTCCGCAGCTCGGGCGACGTCGAGGTGTCGACATACCTCGAGATCGCCCGGGAGAAGAGCGGCGAGGCGCCGGCCGAGCCCTCACCGGCACCGCCCGTCCAGCCGGAGACCGTCGTCGTTATCGACTTCGGCTCGCAGTACTCGATGCTGATCGCGCGGCGCATCCGCGAATGCCGCGTCTACTGCGAGGTGGTGCCGCCGGACGCCGGCTGGGACGCCGTCGAGAAGCTGAAGCCGCGCGGCGTCGTCCTCTCGGGCGGGCCGGCCAGCGTCTACGAGCCGGGCGCGCCGCAGATCCCCAACTGGGTCTTCGAGCGCGAGCTGCCGGTGCTGGGCATCTGCTACGGGCTGCAGCTCCTGGCGCACCAGCTCGGCGGGCGCGTCGCGCCCTCGGACCACCGCGAGTACGGCCACGCGATCGTCCACCGCGGCGCGGCCGAGTCGCCGATCTTCGACGGGCTGCCGGCGTCGATCCCGGTGTGGATGTCGCACGGCGACCGCGTCGCCCAGATGCCGCCGGGCTTCCAGTCCATCGCCTACAGCGACAACTCGCCGATCGCGGGCATGAGCGACGGCCGCGGCCGCATCGGCATCCAGTTCCACCCGGAAGTGGTGCACACGCCGCACGGCAAGCAGGTGCTGGAGAACTTCCTCTACAAAGTCTGCGGCTGCCGCGGCGACTGGACCGCCGGCAACTTCATCGCCGATAGCATCAACCGCATCCGCGCGCAGGTGGGCGATGGCAGGGTGATCTGCGCGCTTTCCGGCGGCGTCGATTCCGCCGTGGCGGCGACGCTGGTGCACAAGGCGGTGGGCGACCAGCTCACCTGCATCTTCGTGAACAACGGCCTCATGCGGCGCGAGGAGCCGGAGCGTGTCGTCGACACGTTCCAGCGCCACATGGAGATCGGCCTGGTGCATGTCGACGCCGCCGAGCGCTTCCTCACGCAGCTCCGCGGCGTCACCGACCCGGAGCAGAAGCGCCGCATCGTCGGCGAGACGTTCATCCGCGTCTTCGAAGCCGAGGCCGACAAGATCGGCCACGTCGACTTCATCGCGCAGGGCACGACGTACCCGGACGTGATCGAGAGCGCGACAGGTCACGGCACGGCGGCGAAGATCAAGACGCACCACAACGTCGGCGGGCTGCCGAAGGAGCTGACGTTCGAGCTGGTGGAGCCGCTGCGCTACCTGTTCAAGGACGAAGTGCGTCAGGTCGGGCTGGCGCTGGGCCTGCCGGACGAGATGGTCTACCGCCAGCCGTTCCCGGGCCCCGGCCTCGCCATCCGCATCATCGGCGAGGTGACAGCCGAGCGCGTCGCCGTCCTGCAGGCGGCCGACTGGATCGTCATGGACGAGGTCAAGAAAGCGAAGCTCTACCACGAGCTGTGGCAGTCGTTCGCCGTCCTCACGGACACCCGCAGCGTCGGCGTCATGGGCGACTACCGCACCTACGGGCACGTCGTCGCGCTGCGCGCCGTGACGGCGGAGGACGCGATGACGGCGGACTGGGCGCGCCTGCCGTACGAGGTGCTGGCGAAGATCAGCAGCCGTATCGTGAACGAGGTGCCGGGCGTCAACCGCGTGGTCTATGACATCACGTCGAAGCCGCCGGGCACGATCGAGTGGGAGTGACGCACGGTGGCTGATTCGATGGAGGACGTGACGATCTCCGAGCAGCACACGAACGGCCGCGCGCGCGTCGAGCGCTCGATCGCGGAGCCGCGGCGGACGATCGCCTCGCGCAAGCGGCGGCCGGGGCTGCGGCGGCTGCTGATACCGGCGCTCTTCGCCGCCGGCGTGGTCTTGCTGATGCGCCGGTTCGAGGACAGCACGAGCGACTGATGCCAACGAACGTCCTCGTCATCGGCGCCGGGGCACGGGAGCACGCGATCGCCTGGAAGCTGCGGCAGTCCCCCTCGCTCGGCTCGCTCTACATCGCGCCGGGCAACGCCGGCAGCGCGCAGGCCGCCGAAGCGCTGCCGCTGGCCATCCCCACGCCCCACGCCCCGGACGAGAAGGTGCGCGCGTTCGGCGATGCCGTCGTCGCCATGGCGCGCGAGCACGCGATCGACCTCGTCGTCGTGGCGCCGGACGACCCGCTGGCGCTCGGGCTCGTCGACATGCTCGATGCAGCCGGCATCCGCGCGTTCGGCCCGACGAAGGCGGCGGCGCGCATCGAAGCATCGAAGTCGTTCGCGAAGGAACTGATGCGCCGGCACGGCATCCCGATGAGCGTGTCGGCGCGGTTCGACGACTACGAGAGCGCGCGCACGTACGTGGCGTCGCGGCCGGGCAACGTCGTCGTCAAGGCCGACGGCCTGGCGGCCGGCAAGGGCTCGATCGTGACCCAGTCGCACGATGAGGCGTTCGCCGCGCTGCGCGAGCTGATGCTCGAGCGGGCGTTCGGCGCGTCCGGCACCACCGTCGTCATCGAAGACATGCTCACCGGACGGGAGGTGAGCGCGCACGCGTTCAGCGACGGCGAGCACGTCGTCCACATGCCATTCTCCTGCGACCACAAGGCCGTCTACGACGGCGGCGAGGGACCCAACACCGGCGGCATGGGCGCCTACAGCCCGCCATCGTGGCTGGACGACGCCACGGCCGAGACGATCCGGCGCGACGTGACGGAGGCCGCCGTGCGCGCGATGGCGGCGGAGGGAGCGCCCTTCCGCGGGGTGCTCTTCCCCGGCCTCTTCGTCACGGACGATGGCCCCCGGGTGATCGAGTTCAACAGCCGCTTCGGCGACCCCGAGACGGAGGTGCTGCTGCCGCGGCTGGAGAGTGACCTGCTGGAGATCATGCTCGCGTGCACGGACGGCACGCTGGACCGCCTGGACGTGCGGTGGCGCGACGACGCCGCCGTCACCGTCATGCTGGCGTCCGGCGGCTACCCGGGCCCGTACGAGACGGGCAGGCCGATCGATGGACTCGACGACGTCGACGACGACGTCATCGTCTTCCACGCCGGGACGAAGCGCGAGGGCGAGCGGATCGTCACCGCCGGCGGCCGCGTGGTCGCGGTCACGGCGCTCGGCCGCAGCGTGGCAGACGCCCGCGCGAAGGCGTACGACAACGTCCGCCGCATCCGCTTCGATGGCATGCACTACCGCACGGACATCGCCGCAGCCGACACACCCATCGCCACGGCAAGGTGACGATCACGCCGCAGCAAAGACCAGCGAAAGGGACGACAGGACGACTGCCATGCCGAAAGTAGCCATCCTCATGGGTTCGAAGTCCGACATGGAGACGATGCAGACGTGCGCCGACACGCTGCAGCAGTTCGGCATCGAGCACGAGGTGCACGTGATGTCGGCGCACCGCACGCCGGAGAAGGTGCGCCAGTTCGTGTCGGCGGCGCGCGACAACGGCTTCGAGGTCATCATCGCGGCAGCCGGCGGCGCGGCGGCGCTGCCGGGCGTCTGCAAGGCGTACACGCCGCTGCCCGTCATCGGCGTGCCGATCGCCGCGACGTCGCTCGGCGGCCTCGACGCGCTGCTGTCGATCGTGCAGATGCCGAAG
>DATMAH010000293.1:0-5442 GCA_035583735.1 Dehalococcoidia bacterium | reverse complement strand
GTCGTCCGGGAACTTGTCGGTGAGCAGGCTGATGTAGGCGTAGAAGGCGATGATGACGCGCAGCCAGCGCACCATGTTGTTCGGCGAGTCGGCGATGTACCGCTCCGAGCCCTTCTGCGAGATGAGGATCGCCGCCAGCACGGGGATCGCCAGGTAGACGAGACCGTAGATCCACCCCAGCGCGCCGCCCAGGATGGAGAGGATGATGAGGATGAGCAGCCGCAGCACCACCTGACCGCGGTCGAACCGCTCCGGCTGCCCGACGTCGAAGGTGACGGGGTACGGCATGTCGGCCTCCTTTCCGTCAGTCTACGCCCGCCGTCAACCACCCGGCGGGACGTGTTGCGCTCCCCCGGCACTGCGGCATCATGGAGCATGATCCCGTGCCGGCTGCCGGATGACGACTGCTACCCGGAGGCGCAGATGGCCCAGACGCAATCGTTCGACGTCACGTCCGGCGTCGACCTCCAGGAGGTCGACAACGCCGTCAACCAGGCGCAGAAGGAGATCGGCCAGCGGTACGACTTCAAGGGCAAGAAGGCCGAGATCGAGTACGACCGCAAGGCCGGCAAGCTCACGCTCGCGGCGCAGGACGAGTTCTACCTCGACCAGATGTGGAACGTGCTGCGCGAGCGCATGGTGGGCCGCAAGGTGCCGATCAAGAACCTCAGCCGCGGGAAGGTGGAGCCGGCGAGCGGCGGCACGGTGCGGCAGGAGGTGCTGCTGAAGCAGGGCATCTCGCAGGACACCTGCCGCGCCATCGTCAAGCTGATCAAGGACAAGAAGCTGAAGAAGGTGCAGGTGGCCATCCAGGGCGATGCCGTGCGCGTGTCGTCGCCCTCACGCGACGAGCTGCAGGGCGTCATCCAGCTCCTCAAGGAGCAGGACTACGACGTGGAGCTCCAGTTCGGCAATTACCGCGGCTAACCAAAGGTCGATGCCCGGTCCCGCGGTCGTGCGTCATGCGTCGTGGGTCGTGCGGCGTGGTCATCCCGGTGTGGGTCGTGCGTCATCTGCCAGGATCCTCGTAGGGACGGAGCTTTAGCGCCGTCCGCCGTCGTGCGGCCGATGCTCCCGGCCAGAGGAACTCAGATTCGCCGCGCGATGATCTGCCAACGCTCCGGCGATTGCCGAGCGTTCATTCCGGCGATGATGTTCGCGCGTCGATCGCCCCCGGTCACGCTCCCCGCTTACCATTCAGAACACACAACACGCGACCCACCACGCGGTAATCCTCATCTGTGACCACCTGTGATATCCGCGGTCCCCGGGGCGTCCCACCACACACCACACACCACGCGCCGTCAGCTCTCGTCGCCCTCTTCGCGCTTCTCGCGGAGGAAGTTCTCGAGATCGGCGATGATGGCGCCCGTCGGCGGGAAGTCCGGCGGCGTGCCCTCGGCCGCCTGCTGCGCGCCACCGGCAGCGTCGTAGCGCTCCTCCAGCGTGCGGATCTGCTGCTGCACCTCGTCGTTGTCGCGCACCGCCAGCGACACCTGCTGCTCGAACTCCTGGGCGATCCCGCGCAGCTCCCGCAGGTTCAGGTGCAGGTCCAGCACGGAATCGAGCGCGTCCAGGAGGCCCAGTGCCGTCTTCGGATTGGGAGTGCTGCCGAGGTAGAACGGCGTCGCCGCCCAGAGGCTGGCCACCGGCATGCCGGCCCGGCGCGCCGCGTCGTGCAGCACGCCGACGATCCCCGTCGGGCCCTCATAGTTCGACCGCGTGATATTGCGAGAGATCAGCCGGTTCTGCACCACGGAGTCCGTGCTGAAGCCGGTGATCGGCACGGGCCGCGTGTGCACGGCGTCCGTCACCAGGGAGCCCAGCGTCACCAGCCGCTGCGCGTTCACGGAGCGGGCCAGCCGCAGCACCTCGTCGCAGAACGAGCGCCAGCGCAGGTTCGGCTCCATGCCGACCATGAGGACGGCGTCCGGCGTCTCGCCGCTGCCCTTGCTGGAGAAGAACTCGTTCGACGGCCAGCGCACTTCGCGCGAGTTGCCATCGACGATCTGAATCGTGGGCCGCGTGTCCGTGAAGCTGTAGTACTCCTCCGGGTCGATGCGTGCGAACGGCTTCGCCTTCCACGAGTCGACGAGGTAGCGCACGGCCGTCGTCGCGGCGAGGCCCGCATCGTTCCAGCCCTGGAACGCCGTGATCATGTTTGGGCGGTCCAGTTCGGGGAGCTGCTCGATCTCCATGCGCTCAGCCTAGACCCATCCGGGGAAAAGACCAAATCAGGCGCGGCTGGCGCTGGACGGGGCGCTCGCTGGCCCCAGCGATACCAGCGCCGGCGCGACGGCGACCGTCGCGAACAGCACGGCCCCACCGATCGCGACGCTGCCGATGACGTCCGACGGCCAGTGCGCCCCATCGTACACGCGCTCCCATCCGACGAACGCGATCGCGGCCACGCAGAGGACGGCCGCGAGCGCCGACCATGCGCGCGGCAGGCCGGCGGCGGCGACGACGGCGGCATAGCCGAAGAGCAGCACCACGCTGTGCACATGACCGCTCGGGTAGCCGTTGCTCCCGGCGAACTCGCGGAGCGTCAGCTCCGTCGGCAGCGGACGCTCGCGCGAGACCAGTTCCTTGAGCAGCGGGTTGAGCGCCAGCGCGAGCACGACGAGCGCCGCGGCAGCGACGAGGTCCATCCGCCGCAACCGGAGAGCGAACAGCGCGCCGGCCACCAGCAGCGGGTACCGCAGCGCGTGCGTCCACGCCGCCAGTTTCTCGAAGGTGTCGCCGCCGGGCGTGTCCTGCAGCCAGCGCGCGAACGCCAGCTCGCCCGGCAGGAGGCCCTGGGACACGGCGGCATACAGAGTGAGCGCGAGGCCGGCTGCCGCCAGGGGCAGCGCCGCGGCGGCGGAGCGTACGTCCATGACTACTGCATACTACAGGTCCAGCAGCGCGTCCTGTGTTGCGAACTTGCCCGGCGTGTAGCCGCCCGGCGTGCGCGGCTGCCGCGGCCGGCGCGGCCGCCGTGGCCGGACGGGCGTGGCGGCCGAATTGCCGCGCATCCACTCCGGCAAGAACTTCTGGTAGCGGTCAGGCGTCGCCGGCGCGGGTGCGTCCTTCGGTGCCTGGCCGCTACGGCGCTTGTGGCGTCGTCTCTGGCCCATGAAACCTCGTGCGAAAACAAGCCGTCCGGGGACGGTGGCGATCTCAGTATCGTCCGGGAGTGGCGAAGCAAGAGAGGGGAGAATCTTGCCCTGGTGCCAAACGGCATCCCTGCCGGATTCACTGTAGACACAAAACGGCGCTAATGTCTACAGATTGGCCGCCCGCGCGTCGCATTTCGGTGATTTTCCTACGCGCGGCCGCCGCGCCAGCTCAGGGATCGCCCGCACCCTCCCGGCAGCTCGCTCCACGCCCAGATCCTCGCGCACCCACTCCGCGATCTTCTCGCCCACCATGATCGCCGGGAGGTCCGCGTGGGCGCCGGGCAGGACGGGCATCAGCGACGCGCCGGCGACGCGCAGCCGGCGACGCCGTACACCCGGCCATACTGGTCGGCGACTGCCATGGGCTCGTCGTCCGGCCTTGTGCGCACCGTGCGCGACGCGTGCGCGCCCGTGCTGGCGTCCCGCCCGATCCACGCCTCCGGCGCCGGGCGGTGCCGCAGCTCCTCCGGCACCGGGCAGCGCACGCCCGCTGACACCGCGCGGACCGCCAGCACCGCGACGGGGGGCATCGCCCGCTCCAGCCCCTCGAAGCAGCATGACGTATCCCGGACGACATATCCCAACGACCAACGACCAACGCCCAGGTTCACCGTTCACGGTCCACAGTTCACAGTCGGCGGGTTAATCGTCGCCCTCTCGACGTAAGCTCTCCTATCACCGACGATGTACCCCCAACGACCAACGACCAACGACCAACGACCAAGACAAGATGTCCACTCACGACACGCAACCCACCACGTGGTTCCCGTCGGCGCGCTTCGGCATGTTCGTCCACTGGGGCCACTCCTCGCAGCAGGGCATCGAGCTGTCGTGGCCGCTCGTCGGCGGCTTCACGGCGATCCCCGGTGCGTCGGACGTCCCCGTCGCGCAGTACCACGCCTCCGCCGCCACGTTCGACCCGCAGGCGTGGGACGCGCCGGCGCTCGCCCGTCTCGCGAAGCGCTGCGGCATGCAATACGCCGTCTTCACCACCAAGCATCACGACGGCTACAGCATGTACGACACGAAGCTGTCCGATTTCGGCGTCATGCACGCGCCGTGCGGCCGCGATCTCTTCCGTGAGTTCGCCGACGCCATGCGCGCCGAGGGCATCCGCGTCGGCGTCTACTACTCGCTCAGCGACTGGCACCACCCGCACTATCCGCCGTTCACCGACGCCCACAAGCCGTATCGCTTCCCCGCTGGCGTCCCGGCAAACGAGGACTGGCCGAAGTACGTCGAGTTCATGCACGGACAGGTGCGCGAGCTGCTCACCAACTACGGGCGCATCGACGTCATCTGGTTCGACGGCGGCTGGGAGCGCACGCGCGAGCAGTGGCGCGCCGCCGAGCTGGAGGCGATGATCCGCGAGCTGCAGCCCGGCATCATGATCAACGACCGCTTGCCGGGCGCCGGCGACTACGACACGCCGGAGCAGTTCGTGCCGCCGAAGCCGCCGGCCCGTCCCTGGGAAGTCTGCATGACCATGAACGAGTCGTGGGCCTACAACCCGGCCGATACGCGCTGGAAGTCGTCGCACCGGCTCATCCACACGCTCTGCGAGATCGCCGGCCGCGGCGGCAACCTGCTGCTCAACGTCAGCCCCCGCGGCGATGGCTCACTGCCGCGCGAGCAGGTGGAGCGCCTCGAGGACATCGCCGGCTGGATGGAGCGGCACGGCGACGCCATCCTCGGCACGGAGCCGGCGCTCGAGCCGTGGCAGTTCTACGGCCCGGCGACGCGCCGCGGCTCCTGGCTCTACCTGCACCTGCTCATGCGCCCCTACGAGTCCGTCTCCGTCCGCGGCGTCAAGGTGCGCCGCGTCCGCTCCGTCCGCGCGCTCGGCTCCGGCGAGGAGCTGCGGTTCGAGCGCCGCATGACGATCATCGACCGCATCATCGGCGGCGACCCCGACGGCGAGCTCATCATCGACGTGCCGCCGTCCGCCATCGACCGGCACGCCACGCTTATCGAGATCGACGTCGCCGGCGCACCGGTCGCCTGACGGCGAGAACCAGGAACCTGGACCCAAGAACCTGCGCCCGGCCCTTTGCCCTTCGCACCTTGCCATTCGCACTTCGCACTTCGTCCTTCGCACTTCGCCTTTGCTCTCTGCTCTTTGCCCTTCGCCCTTTGACCGTTGCCCTTTGCCCTTCGCCCTCAGATGCTCGGCCGCGTCCGGCCCTCGCGCTCCTCGCCGGGGCCGGTGGCGATGACGCCGTCGCGTTCCAGCGCGGCGATGCGCGCGTCGTCGTACCCCAGCACGCCGCGCAGGATCGCC
>DATMAH010000292.1:0-3592 GCA_035583735.1 Dehalococcoidia bacterium | reverse complement strand
ATGACCCACAGCCGCGCGTCGCGGTCGATCTCGTCCCAGCGCGCCCCAAGCACTTCACTCGTCCTGGCCGCCGTCAGGATCAAGAACTCGAAGGCGAGCTTCGTCGGTTCGTACGCCTCCACCGTCGCGAGCGTCTGGAGCAACGCCGGCACCTGCGCGTAGGGCAGCGCCGGATGATGCGCCCGCTCGCGCGGGGGGCGGGGCAGGACGCGCGTGACCCCCTCGACGGGATTGGCCAGCGCCGCCGGCCGATACCCAGCCGCCACCGCCCACTCGAAGATGACCTTGAGGCGCTGCTTCACGCGACGGGCGGTTTCCGGGGTCGTGGTCCAGATGGGCGTGAGCACCGCCAGGATGTCGCTCGACGTGACGGCATCGACCGGGCGATCGCCGAGAACCGGGAAGACCGCCTGGGCGAGCGACTGCAGCCACTGGTGCCGGTGCTTCGCGCTGCGGAAGGTCACCGCGCGCTGCGCGTGCACCTGGATGGCCGCCTCGCGGACCGTCGGCACGGGTCGCTGCGCCCGCCGACGGTCGGCCAGGGGGTCGCCCCCGCGACGGGCCAGGGCGCGCAGACGGGCCGCCTCCGCGCGGGCCTCGGCCAGCGAGACGGCCGACGCCGAGCCGAGCCCCAGATCGTGCCGTGTGCCGCGGACGACGAGCCGCACCACCCACCGGCGCGCCCCCGACCGGTCGACGACCAGATACAGTCCGCCACCATCCCCGTAGCGCCCCGGCGTCGTGATCGTCCGCACCTGGACCGCCGTCAGCCGTCTCCGCGCCCGGGCTTGACGCCCGTCACGACTATCCTGACTCGCCGTGTCCGCCATCATCCATCCCACATTTCATCCCACATTTTTTCGCGGCTGCCACCAGATCTCGCGAGACCACTATAGACGACAGAGGCGAGATTGTGGCCGAATTTCACGCGTTCTGGCGACAGCCCTAGCCGTTAGGAGACGTGGGGGTGGTGGATGACGTATCCGCCCACGAGGTTGGCCAGCGAGATCTCGCCCTGCAGCGCGGACCAGGCGAGCGCCAGCAGGATGCTCCCGAGCAGCATCTACTCCTCCCCGAGCACCGTGCGGACGTACTCGTCGCCCCGCAGCAGCTGGTCGGCGGCGCGGGCCGTCAGATCGACGAGCGGCCCGGCGCCCACCGTCATCGCCAGGGTCAGCAGGTTCAGCCCGGCGATGGCGGCCAGGTACGGCGTTCCCGGCGTCGTCAGATCGTGCGTGCCGACGTGCGGCCGCCAGAAGACCTCGGCCCAGGTTCGTCCCATCGACAGCAGCGTCAACAGGCCCACGACCAGGACCAGCGCGCCGACCCCGTAGGCGCCGTCCGCGAACATCCCCTGGACGATGGCGAGCTTGCCCACGAAGCCCGAGAGCGGCGGCACCCCGGCGAGCGAGAAGATCGGGATCATCGCGAGGAGCGAGAACAGCGGCTGCGAGGTGCGCAGGCCTCCCAGCCGCCAGAACTCGGTGCTGCGCCGCAGCCGCAGCAGCACGCCGCTGACGAGAAACAGGTTCGTGATCACAAGGATGTGGTGCAGCACGTAGAAGATCGCGCCGGACAGGGCCGCCGGCGTCATCACCGTGAGGCTCGCGGTGGTGTAGCCGACGTGGCCGACGAGGTTGAAGGAGAGCACGCGGCGCACGTCGCGTTCGGCCAGCGCCGCCACGAGGCCGACCGCCATCGTCGCCGCCGACATGGCGAGCAGCAGCGCGAACAGCGAGGGCGGCGCTCCCTGGAAGAGCAGCGTGAAGACCCTGATGAGCGCGTAGACGCCAACCTTCGTCAGCAGTCCCGCGAAGGCCGCGGCAATCGGGGCCGGAGGCGTGGGATACGAGGCGGGCAGCCAGAAGAAGAGCGGAAACAACCCGGCCTTGATGCTGAATGCTATGAGCAGCAGCGCCGCGACGACGGCCTCGATCCCGGAGGAGGCCATCGCCGGCCAGACGCGCGCCAGGTGCGCCATGTTCAGCGTGCCGGTCGCCCCATACAGCAGCCCGAGCGCCGTCAGGAAGATGGACGAGGCGATGAGGTTCATCGCGACGTACTTGAACGCCGCCTCGACCTGCGCGCTCGTCCGATGCAGCGCCATGAGGACGAACGAGGCGACGAGCATCAGCTCGAACCAGACGTACAGGTTGAACAGGTCGCCGGTCAGGAAGGCCCCGGCCACGCCCATCAGCAGGAGCTGCAGCAGCGTGTGATACCCGGCGGCCTCGCGGCGCGGGTCCACGCCCGCAAACGACACGCCGCACACGGCGACTCCCACGACACCGACCGCCACGACCAGCATCGCCGAGAGCAGATCGGCGACCAGCGTGATCCCGAAAGGGGCGGGCCAGGCGCCGATCTGCAGCGCCTGCACGCCGGCGGAGTTGACGCGCACGAAGATCAGCAGCGCGCTCCCGAGCAGGAGCACGGCCCCCGCCATGGCGACCCACCGCTGCACGACCGCGTGGCGGCGGACGAGCATCAGGACGGCCGCCGTGGTCAGCGGCACGAGGAGGGGCAGCGCGAGCGCCATCATCGCGCTCGCCCCACCTCGTCCACGTCGTCGGACCCGATGGCCGCATGCACGCGATGCGCGAGCACCAGCGAGAAGGCCAGCAGGCCGAAACCGATGACGATCGCCGTCAGAATGAGCGCCTGCGGCACCGGATCGGCGTAGGGCGGCATCAACGCCCCGGCCCCGTCGGCGACGACCGGCGGATGCACG
Source organism: Dehalococcoidia bacterium (assembly GCA_035583735.1). Classification (GTDB taxonomy): domain Bacteria; phylum Chloroflexota; class Dehalococcoidia; order DSTF01; family JACRBR01; genus DATMAH01. Next base: position 861 of record DATMAH010000292.1, on the reverse strand, counting down.
CGCGTGAGACCGCCCGCGACGAAGATGAGCAGGTTGGTCCCGTTGGAGAGCAGGCCGAGCCCGATGATCAGCTGCGCCAGGCGGCGCCGCAGGATCAGGTAGATGCCGGCCGCGTAGAGGATCCCGGATGTCAGCGCGAGCAGGACGTGCATCTAGGGCTCCTCCGCGAGCGTGAAGAACATGTTGAGCACCACCCCGGTCACGACGAGAAAGACGCCGACGTCGAAGAGGACAGGCGTGCCGACCGCCACGGGGTCGAGCACCCACTGCGCCGTCATGAACGGCTGCCCGCGCAGGGCAGCCGGGACTCCGCTCGCCAGGGCGATCAGCAGCCCGATGGCGAGAAGCGTCACGGGCCGCAACAGCAGGGCTTCGCGCGCACGCCTGACCCCGAAGGCGAGCGCGTAGAGCGCGAACGCTGCGGACGCCACGAGGCCGCCGACGAAGCCGCCTCCCGGCTCGTTGTGGCCGCGCAGGAGCAGGAACACGGAGAACAGCAGGAGCAGCGGCATCAGCACGCGCGCGGCCGTGCGAAAGATGGGCGACGACTGGAGAGGCTCGGTGTCGGGGAAGATCCCGTCGGGAACGGCCAGGCGCAGCAGCGCGCCCACCCCGATGGCGGCCGTGGCCAGCACGGTGATCTCCCCGAGGGTATCGAAGCTGCGGAAGTCCACCAGGATCACGTTCACGATGTTGCGCCCGTGCCCCAGCGCGAGGCCGTTCTCGGCGAAATACTCCCGCAGCCCCGGCGGGGTCTGCACGCTGGCGACCAGGAGCACGACGCTGCCGATGAAGGTCCCGATCCCCGCCGCCACGATCGCGTCGCGATAGCGGACCACGCGCGGCGACAGCGATCCCAGG
>DATMAH010000291.1:0-3167 GCA_035583735.1 Dehalococcoidia bacterium | reverse complement strand
GCTTGCATTGCGCTTCCGGTGGCACCGCCTCCGGACGAGACGATGGCCGCCCAGGCGAGGAGCGCCGGTACCGCGGCGAGCCACAGATGACGGATGCGCACGAGCCGAACCTTCCTGCGGTCTGGCGAGAGATCGTCGGATGTTACGTGAGCCTCTACGACGAGTCAACGTCCGCGTCATACGCGCATTGCGCTTCCATCGATCGCGGCGTCGCAAGCTTGACGTGCTGGGCGGCCGTGGTACGCTGGCAGACGGTCGTGCTAGGCGGGGAGCCAGCGGTGCCCTGTACCCGCAAGCCGCTATAGCGGGGCTGAATTCCTGCTCGAGGTCGGCGTACCTGGAAACTGGCGGCGCCGAGCGGCGTTGAGGGCCTGGTCCTGCGCGGCGAGGCGCTGTGAACCCCGTCAGGTCCGGAAGGAAGCAGCGGTAAGCAGTACGCCTCGGGTGCCGCAGGGCAACCGGGCCGGAGCTAGTTAGCGTCGCTAAGCCTAAGGGCCCGATCGACAGTAGGTGCACGACCACTCTTCGCACTCTCACGCCGGACTGAGGCCGGCGTTATCGTCAATCCCCTCGGCGCCTGGCAGGGAGTAGCACTGGAGGCGCATTGCCGGCGAAGGACGGCCACGGCCGCGCGAGCGCGATCCCGCCCTCGCTCGTCATCGCCGCGTCCGCGCTGCTGCGCCACGTCCGGGTGCGGCGTCACATCGCCGTCCTCGCCGCGATTGTCGCCGTCGTTGCCTTTGGCTACGGCCTGCTCAACCCCCGCAACGTCCTCGTGCTCGCGGACGGGCAGCACATGGTGATCGAGACGCACGAGAGCAGCGACGCCGCCGTGCTCAACCAGGCCGGCGTGGAGCTGCAGCCCGGCGACCGCGTGACAGCGCTCGACGGCGACGGCGCGCGCGTGCTCCGCGTGGACCGCGCGCGCCTGGTGCACCTGGAGGTCGACGGCGTGACGTACCAGATGCTCACGCACGCGCAGACGGTCGACCAGCTCCTGGCCGAGGCGAACGTGGCGGTGGAAGGGCGCGACAGCGTGCTGGTGGACGGGGCGCTCGTCCCGCCGAACGCGGACATCAACGGGCGGCCGGCATTGGCGGTGGCGGAGGCGTTCGCGAGCGCGAGTGGCGCCGCCGAGGCGCGCGTCGAAGTGCGCCGCGCCGTACGCCTGACGATCGTGGAGGACGGCAATGCGGTGGAGACGACGTCCAGCCGCGAGACGGTGTCGCAGGCGCTGCGTGAGGCCGGCGTGATCGTCGGCCCCGGCGACCGCGTGGAGCCGGCGCTGGATGCGGCCCTCGCGAGCGGCATGAGCATCGACGTGCGCCATGCGCGCCCGGTGACGATCGCGCTGCCGGACGGGCATCGCGTCGTCTACACGCTCTCCAGCACGGTCGGCGAAGCGCTCGCTGAGGCCGGCGTCGCGCTGCCGGAGGGCGCCTTCGTCGACCCGCCGCTGGAGACGCCGGTCACCGCTGGCCTGTCGGTGCGCGTCGTCCAGCTCGCCGCCGGCAACGAGGTGGAGTACGAGTACATCGCCAGCAGCACGCGCTACGAATCGGACCCCGCGCTCGCGCCCGGGCAGACGCGGACGGTGCAGGGCCACGACGGCGTGCTCGTGCGGCGGTACGAGATCACGTATGTGAACGGCGAAGAATTCGGCCGCACGCTGGTCGACGAGTACTACGACCCGGAGCCGCAGGACACGATCATCTACTACCCGACGCGCACCGGCCGCAACGACGCGGCGCCGGCGGCAGGCTCGGGCGCCGTATCGCGCGTCCTCCGCATGTACGCCACGTACTACACGCCGGCATCGAGCGGGCGTTCGCCGGACGACCCGAACTACGGCGTCACCGCGACCGGCGTCGTCGTGACGTACGGCGTCGTGGCGGTCGACCCAAACGTGATCCCGCTCGGCACGCGGCTCTTCATCCCCGGCTATGGATATGCGGTGGCGGCGGACACGGGCGGTGCGGTGAAGGGCAACATCATCGACCTGGGCTTCCCGGACGGCGTGGAGGTCGACTGGCAGTCACAATGGGTCGATGTCTACATCCTCGAGTAGCTCGCGCGGCCGTAGGGCGAAGAAGCGCTTTGGACAGCACTTCCTCTTCGACGCGAACATCTTGCGCCGCATCGTCGACGCGGCCGAGCTCTTGCCCGGAGAGACGGTGCTGGAGGTCGGACCGGGGCGCGGCGCGCTGACGGCGGAGATCGCGCGGCGCGGCCATCGCGTCGTCGCGGTCGAGATCGACCGCGACCTGACGGGCGAGTTGCGCGCGCGGTTCGCGGGCGAGCCCAACGTCGCGATCGTCGAGGGCGACGTGCTGGCGTTCGCGCCCGAGGACCTGCTCCGGCAGGGTGGCGCCGCGCCGCCATACGCGGTGGTGGCGAACCTGCCATACAACATCGCGGCGGCCGTGCTGCGGCGCCTGCTCGAAGCGGGCGTGCCGCCGCGGCGCATCGTGGCCATGGTGCAGCGGGAGGTGGCGGAGGCGATCGTCGCGGGCCCGGGCGGGATGTCGCTGCTTTCCGTGGCGGTGCAGGCCTATGGGGAAGCGCGGATCGTGCTGCGGGTGCCGCCGGGGGCCTTCTCGCCGCCGCCGAAGGTGCAGTCCGCCGTCGTCCGTATCGACGTGGCGCCGGCGGCGCGGGTGTCCGTGCCGCTCGACCGCTTCTTCAGTATCGTGAGGGCCGGCTTCGGCAACACGCGCAAGCAACTGCGCAACAGCCTGGCGATCGGGCTGGCGATCCCGCCGGCGGCCGCCGAGGAGATGCTGAAGCGCGCGGGCATCGACCCGGCGCGGCGCGCGCAGACGCTAACGGTCGAGGAGTGGGAGCGGGTGACGCGCGCGTCGATGGAGCAAAGCGCATCGTGAGCCGCACCGTACGCGTCATCGCCCCGGCGAAGCTCAACTGGTCGCTGGAAGTCCTGCGCATCCGGCCGGACGGCTACCACGAGGTGCGCAGCGTGCTGCAGACGCTGGCCCTCCACGATGCGATCACGCTCAGCGTCGCTGACGCAGGGGTCGAGCTGGAGGTGGCCGGGCCGGCCGCCGGCATGCTCGCGGACGCGCCGCCGGAGTCGAACCTGGCGTACCGCGCGGCGGAGGCGTTGCGCCGGCGCGCGGGCGCGGCGGCGGGCGTGCGCATCCGGGTCGAGA
>DATMAH010000290.1:0-3666 GCA_035583735.1 Dehalococcoidia bacterium | reverse complement strand
GTGGCCTCCTGGCCCGTGCCGGTGTCCGGGAGCGCCTGCGGGCCTCCCGGCGTCGCCACCACCCCGCCGACGATGGCGAGCGGCGTGTTGGTCGGGGACGGGCTGGCCGTCGCCGGCACGGTCTCCGTCGCACGCGGCGTCCGCGTCGAACGAGGCGTGCTCGTGCTCTCGGGCGTGTGCGTCTTCGTCGGCGTGTTGGTGACCGTCGGCGTGTTGGTGGGCGTGTTCGTCGGCGTGTTGGTGACGGTCGGCGTGTTGGTGGGCGTGTTCGTCGGCACCGGCGTGTCCGTCGGCCGTGGCGTCTGCGTGATGCCCGGCGTGTGGGTGACCGCGGGCGTCCGGGTGACTGCGGGCGTCTGGGTGACCGCCGGCGTGTGCGTGACGTCGGGCGTCTGCGTGACGACGCGGGTCTGCGTCGGCGCAGGCGTCGCCGTCTCTCGCTCATCGCCGTAGCAGAAGGTCACGTGGCTGATGGCGTTCTTGCCGGGCTCCGGCGTCGTCAGACCGTCGCCCCAGTCCTGCGGCGGGTCGTACTCGTAGATGCCATCGCCTGCGTTCCCGCCCTTGACGATGACCGCGAACACGTCGCGGTTCGCCTCGAAGTCGAACACCTTCGGCTGGCCATCGACCCAGCCGGTGATCCAGATCTGGACCTGGAAGCCGTCATCGGCCGTGTGCACGCCAGCCGTCAGCGGGTCGATCTTGAACTCGTTTTCGTAGCCCAGGTCGGCGCAGTCCGGGTTGTTCGGTAGTTCGCCGCACCCCTCGCTGTTGAAGTCGAGGCCGAGGTAGTCGGTGTCGGCGAGGACCGTGTAGTTGCCCTGGTGGTTCTTGCGGTACAGCTTGACGGTGCCGGAGGTCTCGACGTCGCCCTCACCGCTTCGCTCGAACAGCAGGTAGTAGTTCTGGCGGCCCAGGTGGCCCGGGTCGTTGTCGAAGTAGAACGTCTGCTGGATCACTTCGCCGTCGATGACGACGTCGACGACGGCCATGCGGTCCTGGTTGCCGCCGACGTACTCGCCCTTCGAGTACCAGCCGTCGCAATTGGCCGCTTCCTGCACTTGCGTGCGATGCGCGAGCGCCGTCCCGCCGGTGAGCGTCAGCATGCCGCCCAGCATCGCGGCGACGACGCCGAGCCCAAAGGTCGCGCGGAGCAGCGCCTTTCCTGTCTCGTTTCCGTTCCGGGTCCGCTTCATCATGTCCTCGCTGCGGGCGCACGGCCCACCACTCCCTGTTCGTTCGTCAATCACAACGCCCCGAACTTGACCGGTATTACGCGGCGCACGGCCGATTTGGCGGGCACTGCTCGCAAGTCGCACTAACGTTCTGATACAATGGACGTCCGATGGCGCGACGACGCAGCGCCCCCTGGCTCGATATCCAGGGCGCCCCCGGCGCCAGGTTCGGCGCGCGCCGCCGGACCAGCCCGAAAGCGAGCACGTCCATGGCCCGCCCACGCCCCCGCACGACGACCACCTCCACGCAGATCGCCGGTCTCTCGGAGAACGCGCGCGTCGTCCTCGAGCGGCGCTATCTCGCCAGGGACGAGCACGGCAATGTCGTCGAGACGCCCGACGACCTGTTCCGTCGCGTCGCCCGCAACATCGCCGAGGCGGAGGCCGCCTATGCGCCGCCCCGGGAACGCCGTGCCCGCGTCGCCGAGGCGGAGCGGCAGTTTTACGACCTCATGACGTCGCTGCGCTTCCTGCCGAATTCGCCCACGCTCGGCAACGCCGGGCGCGCCCTGCAGCAGCTCTCGGCCTGCTTCGTGCTGCCGGTGCCGGACTCCATGACCGGCATCTTCGAGTCGCTCAAGCACACCGCGCTCATCCACCAGAGCGGCGGCGGCACGGGCTTCGCGTTCAGCCGCCTGCGCCCCGCCGGCGACATCGTCGCCTCGACCGGTGGCATCGCCAGCGGTCCGGTCTCGTTCATGCGCGTCTATGACGCCGCGACAGAATCGATCAAGCAGGGTGGCACGCGGCGCGGCGCGAACATGGCGATCCTGAGCGTCGACCACCCGGACATCGAGGCGTTCATCAACGTCAAGTCGGATATGACGACGATGCAGAACTTCAACATCAGCGTGGCCGTCACCGAGCGGTTCATGCAGGCCGTCGAAGCGGGCGAATCCTACGACCTCATCAACCCGCGCACCGGCGAGGTTGCCGGCCAGCGCGACGCGCGCACCATCTTTCGCCAGATCGTCGAGAACGCCTGGAAGAACGGTGACCCCGGCCTCGTCTTCCTCGACCGCATCAACCGCGATAATCCGACGCCGCAGCTCGGCCAGATCGAGGCAACGAACCCGTGCGGCGAGCAGCCACTGCTCCCGTACGAGTCGTGCAACCTCGGTTCGCTGAACCTCTCACGGTTCGTGCGGCCTGCCGCGCGCAGGAACGGGCGCCGCAACGCCGCGCCCGCCTTCGAGCTGGACTGGGACGCGCTCGCCGCGGCCATCCCCGTCTGCATCCGCTTCCTCGACGACGTCATCGACGCCAACCGCTATCCGATCCCCGAGATCGACGAGATGACGAAGAAGACGCGGAAGGTGGGCCTGGGCGTCATGGGCTGGGCGGACCTGCTGTTCAAGCTGCGGATCCGCTACGACTCCGACGAGGCCGTCGCGCTCGCCGGACGGCTGATGTCGTTCATCCAGGAGCACGCCGACCGCGCGTCGGAGGCGCTGGCCGCAGAGCGCGGCGTGTTCCCGGCCTGGACGGGCTCGATCTACGACCCGGCGTCCGGTGACCCGCGCGCCGGCCGCCGCTTCCGCAACTCGACGCGCACGACGATCGCGCCGACGGGCACGCTCAGCATCATTGCCGACTGCTCCGGCGGCATCGAGCCGGCGTTCGCGCTCGCCTTCATGCGCCAGCACTACCTCGACCGCCAGGACCCCTCGAAAGTGACACAGCTCCCGGAGGTGAACCGCACCTTCCGCGAGATCGCCGAGGCAGAAGGATTCTACAGCGACGATCTCGCCGCGTACCTCGCGTCCGGCGGTTCGCTGGCGGAGCGCGACGACGTGCCGGCGTGGGCGAAGGAGGTCTTCCGCACGTCGCACGACATCGACCCGGAGTGGCACGTGCGCATGCAGGCGGCGTTCCAGCGTCACACCGACAACGCCGTCAGCAAGACGATCAACTTCCGCCAGGAAGCGACGGTTGAGGACGTGGAGCGCGCCTTCCTGCTGGCCTACCGCGAGGGCTGCAAGGGCATCACCGTCTACCGCGACGGCTCGCGCGAGCACCAGGTGCTCTCGCATGCGACGGCGAAGGGGCCGGAACAGGCAGAGGCCGTCGCTGCGGAGGTCGCGCTGGGGATGCGCGAGCTGATCGCGGCGCACCCGCGGGCGCAGGCGTCGACGGAGCCGCGGCCGGTCGGCGCCCCGTACCGGCGCCACCTGCCGGACGAGCGCCAGTCCGTCACGCACAAGTTCCGCGTCGGCGAGCAGGAGGGCTATGTCACGGTCGGCCTCTACGCGGAGGGCACGCCGGGCGAGATCTTCGTCAACATCTCGAAGGAGGGCTCGACGATCCGCGGCCTCATGGACTCCGTGGCGGTGCTGACGTCGGTGGCGCTGCAGTATGGCGTGCCGCTCGAGTCGCTTGTCGCGAAGTTCCGGGGCGTGCGCTTCGAGCCGTCGGGCCTCACCAGCAATCC
>DATMAH010000289.1:0-2062 GCA_035583735.1 Dehalococcoidia bacterium | reverse complement strand
CGGTGAAGCGGCGCGTTCAGCGCCCGCCGTCGCCAGCTACTGCGAAGTTAGCCGGCACCGCCTACGCTCGCGCGCGCTGCCACGCGAGCACGCGGCTGAGGGCGAGCGCCGCCGCCTGCACGCTGTTGAAGACGGCGAGGCCGCGCTGGCCGGCGGCCTCCTGGAACGCGAGCGTCGCCTCCATGCCGGGCACGCTCGTCGGCGTGCGCGTCACGCAGACGATCGGCTTCCCCAGCTCCTGCGCGAGGCCGGCCATCCTCTCCGCCTGCTCCTTCGCCATGCCGGCGAGGTCGGGCATGCCGCGGCGCGTCGGGCCCCAGCCCCAGCCCGTGTGGTACAGCAGGAAGTCGATGTTCGGCGCCTCGCCGACGATGCGCATGGTGTCCAGCATCGACGTCAGTCCGTCGGGGCCCCAGCCGACGCTCGTGTCCACGGGGTTGCGCATCGACGTGCCGGCGACCGGCGTGAACTCGAGCAGCCGCCGCTGCGTCTCCTCCGGCAGCGCCGGCATCGCCAGGCCCGACGCGCCGATCTCGTCTGACGCCAGCACGCTGTAGCCGCCACCGCCGCCGACGATGCCGGCGCGCGGGCCGGGCAGGTCGCGCAGGCAGCGGAACGCCACCGCCGCGTCGACCAGCTCCTCCATGCGGTCGACGCGCACGGCGCCCGCCTGCCGCACCGCCGCGTCGAAGACCTGCAGCGAGCCGGCGAGGCTGCCCGTGTGTGAGTTCGCCGCGCGCGAGCCCTCCTCGGTCCGGCCGCCCTTCAGGATCAGCACGGGCTTGGCGGCGGCCGCCTTCGTCAGCGCGCGCAGGAACCGCGGGCCGTCGACGATGCCCTCGACGTAGCAGACGACCAGCTCCGACTCGGGATCCTCCGCCAGGTACTCGAGCAGCTCCGACTCGCGCACGTCTGTGCCGTTGCCGTAGCTGACGACCTTGCTGTAACGCAGGCCGCGCACCGCGGCAGTGCGGCAGAAGTCGCCGGCGTTGGCGCCGCTCTGCGAGATCATCGCCACGGGACCCGGCTCCGGCGGCAGCGAGGGCATGAATGAGAGGCCGCCGGCCGGATAGTAGAGGCCCATGCAGTTCGGCCCGATGACGCGCATGCCGAGCGCCCGCGCCCGCTCGAGCACACGACGCTCCAGGGCCGCCGCCTCGGCGTCGCCGGTCTCGCTGAAGCCAGCGGTGAAGAAGTGCACTACCTTCACGCGCTTCTCGCCCGCCTGCTCCACAAGCTCCTCGACGAAGCGCAGCGGTACGGACGAGATGACGTGGTCGACATCGCCGGGGATGTCCCGCAGGCTCGGGTAGCACGTGAGGCCGGCGATCTCTTTCGCCCTGGGGTTCACCGGGTAGAGCTGCCCCTTGAACGACATCTCGAGGATCGACTCGACGAACGAGCCCTGGCCGGCGGACGTCGACGCGCCGACGACGGCGACCGAACGCGGGTGGAACATGTAGTCGAGCGCTTCGAAGCTGCCTTCTGGCATGGAGTCTCCCGGCCCGGAGGCCGGGCGCGCTGCTGGTGGCGGATGGAGGGATGCCGCAGCGCCCGAACGGGCCCGCAGCGCCGTCGATCCTAACAATGGCCTGATCGGCGGGCAATCGCGCCACGCCCCGTACGGCCCTATCGGGGAGTAGGGATCGGGGTGCTGGCACCCGGCGTTTCCGCTTCGATCCGCCTCAAGTGCTCCCTTAAGGACGCCGAGCATTCCTACGCGGGCGATCGCCATCCCCCTAGGGGATCGCCCCACGTAGGAGCGCTGGATGTCGAGAGTCACGGCCGGCGCGACGCTGCGCGCTCTGGCGCGAGGCGCGTCGCCGGCGTTGATCGGCCTGTGCGCCGCCGTCACGCTCGCGGCCTCGGCCGCGACGCCGACGGAGAGCACGGTGCAGCCCTCCCGGCCGCGCGACGCCGCGGCTTCGGGCGCGCCACTCCTCGGCCTACCGCCCGGGTTCTCGCCAGTAGACGGCGAGTCGCTGGCGGCGATGGCGGCCTGGCTGGAGTTCGCCGCACGGCCTACGTCGACGCCGACGGCGACGCACACGCCCGCGCCGAC
>DATMAH010000288.1:0-3092 GCA_035583735.1 Dehalococcoidia bacterium | reverse complement strand
GCTCCGCGGCATCACGTCGGACGCCCGGGCGCGCGCCTTCCTCGATCGCCCCGAAGGCCCTCCCGACCCCTACGCGCTCCCCGCCCTCGGTGCCGCGATCGAGCGTCTCGTCGCCGCCTGCCGGAGCGGCGAGCGTGTTGCCGTCTACGGCGACTTCGACGTCGATGGCGTGACGTCGGCGGCGCAGTTGTCGCAGGGGCTGTCGTCGCTGGGTGCCGTCGCGCTGCCGTACATCCCCGACCGGTTCAGCGAGGGCTACGGCCTGAACATGGCCGCCGTGCGGCAGCTCTCGTCGCTGGGCGCGACGGTGCTGCTGACGGCGGACTGCGGCACCAGCTCGGTCGACGAGGTCGCGCTGGCGCGGCGGCTGGGGATGGACGTGATCATCCTCGACCACCATACCGTGCCGCCGGTGCTGCCGGATGCCACGGCGCTCGTCAACCCGAAGCTGCCCGGCGCCGACGCCGGCGGCATGTCGGAGCTGGCGACGGCGGGCCTCGCCTACCACCTGGCGTCCGCGCTGCACGATGCGATGGGCGTGCCGTTCGACGCCGACGCGTACCTCGACGTCGCCGCGCTGGGCACCGTGTGCGACATGGCGCCGCTCGTCGACGAGAACCGGCGGCTGCTGCGCGCCGGGCTGCCCGCGCTCTCGCTCACGCGGCGTCCCGGGCTGCGCGCGCTGATGGCGGCGTCGCGCGTCGACCCGCTGTTCGTGGCGGCGGACGACATCGCCTACCGGCTGGGGCCGCGGCTCAACGCGGCGGGCCGCATCGCGCACGCACGCCTGGCGCTGGAGCTGCTGATGACCGCCGACGAAGAGCGTGGCTTCGAGCTGGCGCAGGAGCTGGACGCGCTGAACCGCGAGCGGCAGGAGAAGACGGCACAGGCCGTCAACCTCGCGCTGCACATGCTGGAGGATGGTGAGCCGCCGGCGCTGATCATGGTCGGCCACCGCGACTTCTCGCCGGGCATCGTCGGGCTGATCGCGTCGAAGCTGGTTACGGAGTTCGGGCGTCCCGCCGTCGTCTACGAAGAAGGAGACGAGACGTCGCGCGCGAGCTGCCGCAGCATCGAGGAGTTCCACATCACCGACGCGCTTCGCGAGCGCCCGGACCTCTTCTTGCGCTTCGGCGGGCATCGCGCCGCCGCCGGGTTCACCGTGCGCACGGACGACATCGACGACGTGCGGCGGCACCTCGTGTCGGTGGCGGAGCGCGAGCTGTCCGGCCGCGAGCTGGCGCCGGTGCTGGAGATCGACTGCCAGTTGCCGCTTCGGGACCTGCGCGGCGACGAGATCCGCTGGCTGTCGCGGCTCGGCCCGTTCGGCATCGGCAACCCGGAGCCGACGTTCCTGGCGCGCGGCGTCACGGTCGTCGAGACGAAGTTCGTCGGCAACGGCGAGAAGCACCTGAAGATGAAGCTGCGCGACGGCCGCGTGACGTGGCAGGCGATCGCCTTCGAGATGGGCGACTGCGGCGCCAAACCGGGCGACCGCGTCGACGTCGTCTACACGCTCGACGCGCGCCGCCCCGACATGCCGGCGGAAGTGCGCGTCGAGGACCTGCGTCCGGCCGAATCGGCGTAGCACCGTCGCCCGATGGCGACGGTTCACGTATCGCCGACTACGGCTTCCCCAGGTACGTCGCCAGCCCTTCGCGCAGCGGCGTGAGCTGCGGGCGCAGCACCTCCATCAGGCGCGTGTTGTCCGCCACCGCCGGCGCGGTGATGAAGTCGATCGCGTCGGCGGTGAGCGCCGGCAGCGGCGGGACGTGCGGCAGGCTGCCGATGAGCTTGCCGACGAAGACGGGCTGGTGCAGCAGCGGGCGCTTCTTGCCCTGCACCTCCAGCGCCGTCTTCACGACGTCGTTCATCGACATCACCTCCGGGCCGCCCAGCTCGAACACCTGGTTGGCCGCCTCCGGCTTCTGCGCCGCGTCCGCCAGCACGCGGCCGACGTCGTCGATGAAGACCGGCTGCATGTCCTGCTTGCCGTCACCGAACATGGGGATGAATGGCAGCACCTTGCCGAAGCCGAGGAAGCGGTTGAGGGAGACGTCGTCCGGCCCGTACACCCACGTGGGGCGCACCACGACCCACTCGAGGCCGCTGCTCTGCAGGTAGTGCTCCGCCTCCCACTTGTAGCGGAACCAGTGCTTGTCGGCGTCCTTCGACGCGCCGACGCCGCTCACGTAGACGAAGCGGCGCACACCGGCGGCCTTCGCGGCGTCTACCTGGTGGCGCGTGCCCTTGAGGTCCACCTCCTCGAACGTCCACCCCTTGCGCCGGTTCTCGATGGGCGAACCGGGAAACTGCACCGCGTTGACGACGACGTCGACGCCGCTGAAGGCGGCGGTAAGCGTCGCCGGCTCGCGCACGTCGCCTGTGCGCGCCTCCACGTCCGCGCCGAACTTCGCGCGCACCTTTTCGGCATCGCGGCTGAGTACGGCGACGTCCTCGCCGCGCCGCCGCAGCTCCCGCACGACCGCCGACCCTACGAACCCCGTCCCACCTGATACAAGGATCATCGGAGACCTCCCGGGCCGCTCGTCCGGACGGTCCGGACGCCGTGGCGACCCTGCACACCACTATGCGCCTTTTTTCACAAGTTGGGATCACCAGGTTCGCGGCGTCATTCGTCGCTGGCATGATGGTGTCCGGTACGACGGGGCGCCTGCACAGCCGCGCGGACCTGTCGCATTCGCGCCGTGGACGCAGGCATCGAGCGGCCGCCCCGCTGTTGCTCCTGTGGACGCCGGTGCATACATTGGCGGCACATGCGCGGATGCGCGCGGCGACACAAAGGAGCACAGCAATGGGACGGCCGGTTCTGCGCACACGGCTTTGCGACATCCTCGACATCGAGTACCCGATCATCCTCGCCGGCATGGGCGGTGTGGCGACGGCCGACCTGGTCGCTGCCGTCTCAGAGGCCGGTGGCCTCGGCATCATCGGCGCCGCCTCCATGCCCCCGGACGAGATCGAGCGCCAGGTGCGGCGCGTCCGCGACCTCACGTCGAAGCCATTCGGGGTCGACGTGCTGCTCCCGTCTGGCGTTGCGGCGCCGCCGGCGGAGAAGAAGGAGGAGTCGC
>DATMAH010000287.1:0-8118 GCA_035583735.1 Dehalococcoidia bacterium | reverse complement strand
ACTCGCCTGGACGACGAGCAGTTTCGCGGCCCTAACCGCGCGGGCCGGACGCCGGGTCGAGCCCCCGCCCAAGCCCCTGAAAGCGCCAGCCGGAGACGATGCCCGGGACGCCGGCGGGGACGCGACCGCGACGACGACGGTCTTAGCGTCGAATCGCGCGCATGCCTCTCCCGACCAGCCGCACGAACAGCGCGGCGAGCGCGACCAGCGCCAGTACGCCGCAGACCAGCGCCCACACGTACAGCGTGACCACCAGCGCCACGCGAAAGCCGATATCGCCGCTGAGGGCGACCGCGAAGGCGATGGCCGGCGCCACGAGCAGCAGCAACACCGAGAGCCGCAGCCAGTGGCTCGCAAGCGGGTTCACGGACGCGGCGTGCCGTACGTGCGCAGCACCTGCCCGAACGAGCGCCCGCCAGAGACGTCGCGGAAGCTCGCGACCGTCACCCGCCAGACGGCGACGATGCCGGGCGCCGCGAAGACGGCGATGGGGAAGTAGAGGGCGTAGTGATAGCGCGGCTCCCCGATGAAGAGGACGCTGAAGGTGAGGATGTAGAACGGCACGAGCGAGAACAGCGTCCAGAACCGCGCATCTCGCCAGCGGAACCAGCGTGGCGCGCCGGCGAGCGCGACGGCGATCAGTCCGTAGAAGACGGCCGTGGAGAGACGGACTAGGCGGTCGGCGCCCTCCGTGCCGAACCACGGCTTGTTGCTTTGCACCGACGTCACGCCGGCCTCGTCGCTGCCGAAGAGCAGGTACAGGCGGCGCGGGAACAGCCGCAACTCGTCCAGGGGGTGGCCGAACGCCCACTCGCGTGCCAGCCGTAAGCCTTCGCTATTCGTCTTCAGCTCGGACTCCTTCCGATCGAGGCCGAGGAACGGCGCCTCGAGCGTCCAGATGGCGCTGAGGCTGGCGCCGCCGTCCGTGTCCGGATTGTGCCCCTGGTACAGCACGCGGCCCACGCCCGTCGTCCCCACGATCCACTCGCCCATCTGCACCTGGTTGCGCACCACCCACGGCGTAACGACGAGCGCCATGCCGGCGACGAACGCCGCCATCGGCAGGAGCGCGCGCTTCCGCTTCGATACGAGCAGGATCAGCAGCAGCACGGCGGCGTACGCCATGAACTCGCCCCGCACGTAGCCGGTGAACGCCGTCAGCGCGCCGATGCCCAGCGCGAGAAGCGGATGCGGCCGTTCGCGGTCGAGCAACAGGTAGATGAACGCGGCGAGCAGCCCCGTCAGCAGGAAGCCGTAGTACGTCTCCGCCAGGACCACGCTGGTGAACAGCGCGTGCGACGGCATGAGGGCGATGACGGCGCCCGCCCCGATGGCCGCCGGGCGGTCGAACAGGCGGCGTGCGATGAGGTACACTAGCCCGGCCGTCGCCGACCCCAGCACCACGTTGAGCATGCGCGCCGCCCAGAGCGAGTCGCCCGTCGCCGCGTACACGGCGGCCAGCGTCGCCGGATAGCCGGGCGGCCGGAGCGCGGTCGGGCTCAGCTCGTCGGTGTCGGGGTAGATGCGCGAGCCGTCGGGCGCGCGCCACACCGTCGGGTCGAAGACGTAGCCATGTCCGTCGGCGAGGTTGCGTGCGGCCGTGTCGTACCAGACGCTGTCGTCGTACCGGCCATCGCGCGGGTCCGGGTGCACGTACCCGACGACGGCGAGCCGCACGACGAACGCGAGCGCCACGACGGCGATCAGCCAGCGCGCGTCCGGCGTGCGCACCCACTCGCGCAGACGCCCCTTCATGACGGCGCCTCCTCTCCGGCCGGCCGCGCGCGGGCGCGGTCCCAGAGCAGCATGACGGCGAACGCCGCGACGACGATCACCATGGGCATGGCCGGGAACTTGAAGCGCGGGTCCCCGAAGAACACCAGCGGCAAGAACAGGATGTAGAGCATCGACGCGTAGAGGGCGACGCGGCGCACGTCGCGGCCGTACATGAAGGCGAGCGAGCCGAGGATGGCGAGCGCGCCGACGGCGTAGTACGCGCTGTTGGCGGCGAAGGCCAGCACCTCCCGCCGGAAGTCCGGAATGAAGTAGTCGTTCCCGTACGACTCGGCGGCCCAGAGGCCGTCGTCGTCCTTATACAGCAGCCAGTACGCCTTCTGTGCGATGAGCTTCGGCATGCGGACGGGGTGCTGCAGCACATCGCGCACGGCGATGCGCACGCCGTCGCGGTTGCGCTCGATCTCGACCTCGTCCGGACCCATCCCCTCGTATCCCTCGAAGCAGGGGCCCTCGAGCGTGAAGGCGCCGTTCGCGCCCAGGAAGTTGCCGATGCACAGGTCGTCGCCCAGGTTCGTCGAGGGGCCGACGAGCGTCCCGAACTGCACCGAGTTCCGTATCGACCACGGGACGATGAGCACGGCGATGCCGGCCCAGAGCACGGCCGCCTGCAGCAGCGCGCGCTTCTTGTCCCGGATATAGAGGAGCCATACGGCCAGCAGCACCAGCGGCAGCATCAGCGTAATGCCGCGCGTCATCGTCGCGGCGCTGAGGATGAGGCCGACGGCGCCGAGGCGCCAGTACGAGATGCCGTCGCGGCTCCACGGCGACCAGAAGAGCACCAGCATCGCCGCCATGAGCAAGAACGTGAACAGCGGCTCCGACAGCACGGTGCCGGTGTAGTAGACCTGGCTCGGAAAGACCGCCATGATGGCGCCGGCCACCAGCGCGACGCGCCGGTCCAACAGGCGCCGCGCGAGGCCGTACGTAAGCACAACGGTGAAGGCGCTGAGCACGCCGTTCATCATCTTGATCGAGAGGGCGCCGCGTTCCCAGCCGAAGATGTCGCCTGCCTTCTTGAGCCCGGCGAAGGTGGCCGGGAAGCCGACAGGGTAGTAGGCGAAGGGTTCGCCCGTCGGGCGGGTGTAGCCGCCACCGTCCGCCATGATGTCGCTGAGGATCGAGTAGAGCGACGGGTCGTTCAGCCCCTGCGGCTCCCGGTCGTTGTAGAGCACCCAGGCCACGCGCGGCGCCATCGCCAGCGCGAACAGCACCAGGCAGATGGCGACCTCCGCGTATGGGATGCGGACGGCGGTCCGGCGCCCCGAGGCTGCGGGCGCCGGCGTGAACGCGTCGTCTGGCCGTGGCCGTGCGGCGGCCGGGGTGTCGAGGGTCACGCCGGAGCGTACCCCTCAACGGGCGCCCGTGTCGAACGCCGGGCCGCGGCCCACTCCACCGCGAGCGCCAGCGGCCTCGCCGCGAGGATCGCGAAGGCAAACGCCAGGGGATAATGGAAGCGGGGGTCGCCGAAGAACAGCAGGTGCGTCGCCGTCCAGGCCAGCACGATGAGCGGCAGCGCGACGGCCGGCGACCGCAGCGCGCCGCGCCGCAGCGTGAGGAGCCCGGCGCCCGCCAGGGCCAGCACGGTGAACCAGAATCCGTTCGAGACATCCCGCAGCATGGGCTCCGCGCGCTGCCATTCGTACCGGCCCTCGTCCCACGTCGAGTTCCAGTCGAGCCCCGTCGCGTCCGACTCGTACAGCGCCCGCGCCTTGTTCCAGATCAGCCGCGGCTGGTCCTCCGGGTGCGCGCGCATGTAGTCGAGCGCCATCTCGCGCGCGACAGCGTCGGCGGCGACCTCGACCTCCGGCTGGGTCAGCTCGTGGCTGTTCTCGGGCTGCGGCAGCCGTGGGTCATCGATCCACATGCGGCCGCTCGCGCCCTCGTGGTTGCCGATGTACATGTTCGGCCCCACGTTCGTCGCTACCAGCACGGGCGACCCGAGCAGCCGCTCGTTGCGGACGACCCACGGTGTGAAGACAGCCGCCACCGCCAGCGCAGCCAGCGCGCCGCACAGCGCGACCGAGCGCCATCGCATGCCGCCGGCGCCCCAGGCCACCAGCGCCACCGGCAGGAGGATGATCCCCTGCCCGCGCGTGAGCGCCGCCAGCGCCGTCAGCACGCCGAACGCGATGACCGGCGCGAACCGGTGCCGGCGCGCCCGCACCACCAGCACCATCGCCACGGCGGCCAGCACGAAGAGCGCCGAAAACAGCGGCTCCGACAACGTCAGCGTCATGAAGAACACCTGGCCCGGCCACACGGCAACGAGCGCCCCCGCGATCACCGCCGTCCCCCGGCCGAACAGCAGGTGCGCGAGGGCGTACACGCCGGCGACGACTACCAGCGAGAGCGCGACGTTCGCGAAGTACGTCTGCAGCGCGCCCTCGCCGAAGATGGCGAAGACGCCGCCGAGGAAGTACGGGTAGCCGGGCGGCCAGCCCGCCGTCGGCGTGCCCGTGTAGGGGTTCACGTAGCCCTCACCGATCGAGATGAAGTGCGCCGCGCCGCGGTACCAGACCGTGTCGTCGAAGCGCCCGTCGAGGGGGTCCGTCGGCACGCCCAGCACCCACAGCAGGCGCACGTCCGCCGCGACGAGGAGAGTGATGCCCAATGCGGGCGCGTGCGAGCGCCAGGATCGCCACTTCACCAGCAGATTCCGTCGAACTGCTGCGCGTCAGTCGCGCGGTTGGAGGAGCTTCACTTCGTACGGTGCGAGCGCCACCAGCTCGCCGTCTTCAAGCTTCAGGTAGTACGCCGGCTCCGACCGGCTGCGTTCGAGTGCCAGCAGATGGTCGGCTGGCAGCGCCATCAGGCGGACGCCCTCACCGTAGACCGACCGGGACACCGACTGCAGCCAGCCGTACCAGAACGGGTTAGACCAGCGGCCCTCTTCTTCCACGACGTACACGGTGCTGCCCGCCGGCACTTCCGGATAGTGCTCCTGCAATCCGGCGACGAGCTGCTCCCAGCGCTCGGTGTCGTCGAGGAAGGGCTGCGTCTGGTCGATGTACTGCCAGGAGTACAGCCCTGCCGCCGCCAGCAGCGCGGCGGCGCCCAGGCCGTACGCGGCCGGCCGCCACAGCCGCAGCAGCTGGTGAAAGACGAAGCCGGCGCCGACGGCGGCCAGGACGGCGAAGAACGGCGTCGCCATGTAGGTGTAGCGCGACGCCGTCCAGATCTTGCCCGGCACGTATGGCGTCACGCCCAGCAGCATGCCCACGGCGGCGACGCGCGCCACGTCCGGGCCGCGGATGATGAAGAAGAGCGCCACCGCGATCACCACGGCGCCGACCGTCCACTCCAGCGCCGTCGGGTCGAGCGGGATGGGGCCGACGGGCCACGCCAGCCGCGACATGTACACGAAGTACTCTCGCGGGATGTGCCAGCCGAGCCCGTAGAAGCCGTTCTCCACCCCCTGGCAGCCGCAGCCGCCCAGGCTCCCCACCAGCAGCACGCTGACGATGGCGAACGGCAGCATCTTCGCCACGGCGTCCAGGAGGTCGCGCCGCCGCAGGAATGACTCCACGAAGTAGTAGGCGAACAGCACACCGGCGAACACCACGCCGCCCTCGTTGGCGAGGAAGCCGGCGATGAACAGCGCGAGCGCGCCCCAGTACCACCGCTGGCTTCGCTCGTCGCTGCGCACGTACAGATGCAGCAGCCCCAGCGACGAGAGCAGGAAGAGTTGCGAGAGCACGTGCGGCAAGGCGGTGATGTAGGTGACCGTATGCACGGCCGAAGCCGTGACGCCGAAGACCAGCGCCGCCGCCACGGCGACGAAGAGCCGCCGCGTCATGGTGAGGACGACGGCGTACAGCACCAGCACAGTCGCCACGTGCGCCGCCAGGTTGACGATGCGCCACGCCATCGCGTCGAAGCCGAAGAGCTGGAACTCGCCCCAGTAGACGAGCATCGTCAGCGGGCGCCAGTTCGGCGTTATGTCGCGAAGGAGCACCACATCCGTCGCGTACGCCGAGAAGCTCCGCGTACGGATGTCGTCCAGCACCACGAAGTCGTCGCCGAAGAAGAAGTGGTCCAGCGTCGGGATGTGGATGCCCACCACCAGCGCCAGCACCGCCGCGATCGGCAGGTGACGCGCATGGTCGCGCAGGACGGACGAGAGAGCCCGGCCATCGGCCCGCTCGAGCAGCGAGATCTGCGTTGCCGCGACCGCCACCCCGGGATCTCCCTTACTCCCCGGCCCTCAGGGGAAACACATCCGTTCCCCGCCCTGGGCGATCCTAGCATCGGCCACCGGGGGTATCAATGCAGGCCCCACGCGTTGATGTAAAGCCGGCGTGCGCGCGATGGCGCCTGCTTGCGCACGCGACCACGCGCTGCTCAGGACGGTAGCCGGTAATAGCCGCCGCGATAGAAGATGAGCGGCCGCGCCTCCTCGTCGACGACGCCCTGGTCGATGACCTCGCCGAGGAAGATCGAGTGGTCGCCACCTTCGAGCACCTCGGCGACGCGGCAGTCGAAGTAGGCGAGGCAGCGCTCCAGCAGCGGCGCCCCGCTCTTGCCGATGCGGAACTCCTGCTCGCGCAGCGTCCCGGGCTCCGGCTCCCCCTTGCGGGCGAAGATGCGGGATACCTCCTCCTGGTCCTCGGCGAGCACGTGGACGGCAAAGACGCCCCCTTCCGACAGGACGCGGTGCATGTTCGTCGTCTTGTCGACGCAGACCAGCAACATCACGGGGTCCAGGGAGAGCGAGGAGATGGCGTTGGCCGTCATGCCGTGCAGCAGCCCGCCGGCGGCGGACGTGATGACGGTCACCCCGGTCGCGAACCGGCCGATGGCGCTTCGGAACTCCAGCGGGTCGACCGTCACGAGCTGCTCCTGCTTCCCGGATGGGCACTATATCATCGGCCTCGGACAGAGACTCCGGCGCCCGTTCGCCTACCGGCGCGACGGAAACGGCGCCTCCGGCCGACACTGAGGGCAGAGAAGGAGATGCCGCCGCTGACCCCGCTCACTCGACTCCTGGGTGCGCTCGCGCTCGCCCTCGGCACGGCTGTGCTGGCCGGCGGGCTTCGCCCGGCTACGGCCGGAGGGGAGGGCGGCTGGGACATCCAGCGCTTCCTCGCCGACATCACCATTGAGCCCGACGGCGCCCTCCTCATCACGGAGACGATCGACGCCGACTTTCACGCCCTCCAGCGCCACGGCATCGTGCGGGAGATCCCGGTCGAGTACGACTACGACAGCACGCACAATCGCGTCTACGCCTTCGAGACCGTCGCCGTGACCGACGGCGCCGGCCTGCCGTTGCCCTATGAGCAGGCGCGCAACGGCGCCAACGTCCAGCTCCGCATCGGCGATCCAGACCGCACGGTTACCGGGCAGCAGTCATACCGCATCACGTATCGCGTGCGAGACGCGCTGAACGCGTTCCCGGACCACGACGAGCTGTACTGGAACGTCACCGGCCCCGACTCGCCCGTGCCGATCGGCGATGCCGCCGTCGTCGTGCGCAGCGCCGCCGGCGGGCTCCTCGACGCCGTCTGCTATCACGGCGAGCGCGGCTCCGACGCGCGCTGCAACGCCGGCGTCACCGAAGGCGGCACCCAGATGATCGCCGGCGCCGGCCGCGCGCTCTTCCCCGGCGAGCAGATGACCATCGCGGTCTCGATGCGGAAGGGCGTCGTGCCGGAGCCGCAGCCGCGCCTCGTCGACAAGCCGGAGACGGCGTGGGAGACATTCCGGTCGTTCTTCAAGGTCGAGCCGCTGTACGCCGTCATCGCCGCCGCGATCGGCGCGGCCGGATTCGGCGTGTTCCTGGCGAACTGGTGGCGCAACGGCCGCGACCGCGCGTACCGCAGCATCTACTACCTCTCCGGCGACAGCGAAGAGGGCAACCTTCCGCTGATGGAGGGACGCAAGCTCGTCGTCGAGTTCGCGCCGCCGGAGGACCTGCGGCCGGCGCAGATGGGCGTGCTGCTGGACGAGCGCGCCGACACGAAGGACGTGACGGCGACGATCATCGACCTGGCCGTGCGCGGCTTCCTGGCGATCGAAGAGAAAGAGAAGACGTGGCTGCTGGGCTCGAGCGACTGGCGCCTGGTGAAGCTGAAGGAGCCTCGCGCGCTGAAGCCGTACGAGCGCACGATCTTCAATGGCATCTTCGCCAACGGCGCGACGGAGGTCGACCTCTCCGACCTGAAGGACAAGTACATCGATTCGCTGAACGCCGCGCAGCGCCAGCTCTACGATGACGCCGTCCGCAACAAGTGGTTCGCCCGCGACCCCGCCGCCACCCGCCAGCGCTGGGGGCTGATCGGCGCGGGTGTGATCGCCGCCGGGGCGGCGTTGTCGGCGGGG
>DATMAH010000286.1:0-3917 GCA_035583735.1 Dehalococcoidia bacterium | reverse complement strand
CCGCCTCGCCTACGAGCACCTGCGGATCGCGCCACCGGCCGCCGCCCCGGCCCCCCAACCCCGCATGTTCGAGTAAGCACGTCGCGGGCGGGCACTGCATCGCTCGCTCGTCCGCGCCCACCCCAAACCCCGGTCATTCTGAGCGCAGCGAAGGATCGAGCCCTGACACCGCGTCCGCGGCATGCGATAGCGCTCCCGCACGTCCATCGAATCCATCCCGAAGCGCGCACACCGCCACGCGGCGTCAACTCCAGGTCACCTCGCCGCAGCGGTGGACCAGGTGCCCGCCGCCGGCGTCCGGGAACGGCGCAATCTCGATCAGCGCCCAGACGTCGTCGTCGCGCACCGCGGCGGTATCCGGCACCAGCACCATTTGGTTCACGTCGCCGTCAGTCACGGTGATCACGCCGCGGACGCTGACGTCGGCCGGCTCGTAGACCTCGGGCGCGGCCTCGCTCATCGGACAGGGCTCGTCCGTGCTCACCAGGTAGAGGAATCCGTCGAGCCCGAACGATGGTGGCCGCCCGAACTGGCTGCCGATCACGCCGATCGCGAGAAAGCCCTCCGGCGGCACGAAGTCGCCTTCTTCGTGCTCCCACACCCGGAACGTCGCCGGGCCGGAGAGCCCGCTGAGGTCGTTCGCGACGTGCAGGTCGCCCTGCGCGACGAGGTTGCATCCCGCCGCGACGAGCGCAACCGCTGCTATCGCACCGCTCATCATCCCGTATCGCAGGCGGGGCAGCCTCATGATCACCTCCAGCATGTACATCCAGGTGCCACGAGCATACAGCCGCGCGCGGGGTCTGTCGTCACCCGTCGGAGCGTGCCGGGGTCAGAGTGCGACCGACTTCATCACCAGCTCCATCGATACGCCTTCGGTCGAGTAGTACTTCCCGGCGAAGATTGCCTGACTTGTCATGTCGCTCTCCTCGCATCTGCTGTGTCTCGTCTGATGCTGTGTACGGGCGGAGGACCGGTCGCCCGGTCCTCCGCATCGCTGATTGTGTGGCGGCCGTCTGCTATGCGGCGACCGCCTGCGGCTGGGGCGCGCCCGTGGTCGCCACCGTCTCCAGCCCGGCGACCGACTGCGTCGCGACGTCGATCCACCGCGACGTCGCCGCCGCGATCACCGTGCCGTCCTCCGCGTAGATCGCCGTCCCGGCGTCGTGCTTCCGGCCGTCGTCGCCAAGCTTCCAGCCCGCGACGACGTATCGCTGGCCCACGAACACCGGCGCGTTGATCCGCAGGGCGATCCGCCCCAGCACCATCATCCGCACCGCGTCGTCGCCGATGATGGCGAAGGCGCCGGGGCAGTCGAGCGCGCCGGCGATGTACTCCGGCCGGACGCGCCACCAACCATCGGACAGGGTCGCGTCCGGGATCCAGGCCGAAGCGAAGATGCCGTCGTCGTTCACCTTCGTCGGGAAGATGCGGAGACCGTCGTAGCCCTCGCGTTTGTGGCCGCAGACGAAGCATCCCGGCACGACGTTCTCGAGGAACCCGCGGTACTGCGGCGCCACCGCGAGCGCGTCCTCGAACGACACGGCCGGCGGGGCGGGGACCACCAGGCCGGGCCTCCGGCGCGCTTCCGCCAGCGGCGAATAGTCGTGCCAGAGGACGGCGGTGTCGCCCTTCACCTCCAGGGTCAGGTCCTCGCCCAGCGGCACCGGGCGGCGGATGGTCGTCTCGAATGGCCACTCCAGGTAGTTGGCGATGGTGCCGGCGACGATGCCGCCGTTCGCGCGGCCAGGCGGGCCGTTCAGCTTCTGATCGATGCGGATAGTCGTCTTCATCACTGCTTCCTTTCAGCGCCCTGAGGCGGCGTGGGAGGTCTGCGGGTCTGGCGCTAGCCGGGCTCGGTCCCCGGCCCCCTCTCGCACGGAAAGGGGGCCGGGGGGTGAGGGGACAGCTAGAACCGGGAAAGCGGGTCGACCTCGAAGTCCTGCACGCGCGTGACGTCGATCACGACGCCACCATCGGTGTTGCCCTCGACGACGCCGCGGTTGTCCGCGCGCACCGCGATCGCGAGCTCGTGCTGGCCAGCGAAGTTCACCGCCTCGATCACGTCACGGGCGTTCGCGCACTGCACCACCATCAACGGGCTCGTCGTCCGGCCGTCCGGCAGGCGGCGCGCCGTCTCGTAGGCCTCGTCGGCCGGAGTCACGAGCCGGCCCTGCAGCCGCTCCTCGAACCGCCCGATCGACGTCAGCTCGCTCGAACCGATGGTGAACGTTGCCAGTTGCGTCAGGGTGCGCGGGCGGTCGGTGTACTGCTGGCTGACTGCTGCTGTGCTGACCATCTCTCATCTCCTGTCTGCTGCATCTCTGTCTGATGTGTCCAGAATAGGGGCGCTCCCCCGGCGCCGAATCGGTTGATGGTTTAGCCGGTGGTTGATTCTGCGGCTGCCGCCGGCTTGATGTTCGTGTTGAAGCGGAAGACGTTCGCCGGGTCGTAGGCCGCCTTCACGCGCGCCAGGCGAGCGTAGTTAGCCCCGTAGGCGCGGCGCGTCAGCTCGTCCGCCTCCTCGCCGAAGCCGGCGAAGTTGACGTACAGGCCGCCGGGCGACGCGTCCACGACCGCCCGGTACAGCTCGCGCGCCCAGGCGATGTTCTCGGCGTCGGCGGCAGCATCGAACCAGTTCGACTCGATGCCGATGAGGTACGCGGCGCTTCGCTGCGGGATCGGCGTCGCCTCCGCCGGCACGCGCGCCACGGCCCCGCCAAGCTGCCACACGTCGATCGTCGAGACCGGCGACGGGCGCCGCCCCGCGTGCTCCACCAGGATGTCGATCATCTTCGCATCGAGGCCATCGATGTAGTTGGACTTCCAGTAGTAGCGCCCGCCTTTCGGGTAGTCCGGGTCGAACACGTGCTGCACCTCGATGAACGGACGCACGCCCGTATCGTCCAGCAGCGGCGCGGCGAACTCGCGCAGCGGCCGGATCACGCGCTCTCCTTCATCCGGGTCCCCGGACCACACGCTGAGGAACAGCGCGAAGTCCTTCCCGCGCACCTCCGCGGGCGCATGCGGGTCATCCGGCAAGCCGCCAAGGATGGCGAAGGAACTCAGCGCGTCCGGCGTCGTGTTGATGTAGCTGTGGTAGAAGGCCAGCGCCTCGCGCGCGGCGTCGAACGGCAGATACACCGCGGAGAACAGCACATCCGTCCCGATCTCGTGCGCCCGGAACGTGAACGAGGTGACGACGCCGAAGTTGCCGCCGCCGCCGCGCAGCGCCCAGAAGAGGTCGCTGTGCTGCCGCTCGTTGGCGACCACGATCTCGCCGGCAGCGGTGACGGCCTCCACCTCCAACAGCGAATCCACGGTGAGCCCGAAGCGCCGCCGCAGCCAGCCCAGGCCTCCGCCCAGCGTCAACCCTGCCACGCCGGTCTCCGGAAAGACGCCGAACGGCACGGCCAACCCGTGCTTCTGCGTCGCCTCATCGACGTCACCGATCTGCGCGCCACCCTCGACCCGCACCGTCCGCGCCGCCGCGTCCACGGCGACGCCGCGCATCTCCGCCAGGTCGACCACCACCGCGCCGTCGACCACGGCGTTGCCGGCGACGTTGTGCCCGCCGCCCCGCACCGAAACCGGCAGCGCGCGCGATGTCGCGAATCGCACTGCCTCGCGCACGTCCTCCGCCGTCCGCGCCCGCACGATGACGGCTGGCCGCCTGTCGATGATGCCGTTCCAGAGCGCCCGCGCCTCGTCGTACGCGCCGTCGCCGGGCAGGATCACCCGCCCGGCCAGGGCCTTCGCGAGGTCGCGCGCCGCCCGTGTGATCTCATCGTTGGTCGTTGTGCTCATCTCCCTTCCTCCGTGATCGAAGGTCTATGCTTCTCGCGCCCGGACTGCCGCTGCGGCGGCGGGCGCCGCGAGCACGGCCGCCGGCGCCGGCGCCGGCTGCACTGACTGGT
>DATMAH010000285.1:0-5857 GCA_035583735.1 Dehalococcoidia bacterium | reverse complement strand
CTCCATAGGGCTCGCTGGCCGGCCCCAGCGCCAGGCCGATGAGCCGGTACGCCAGCTTGGCGGCGAGTTGCGCGCAGGCCGGCGGCCCGTAGTGCGGCGACAGCTCCGTGAGGTCGAAACCCACGATCTGTTTCTCGCGCGCGACGGCGAACATCAAGTCGCTCACTTCGTCCCAGAGCAGGCCGCCCGGCTCCGGCGTGCCGACGGCTGACATCACGGACGGGTCGAAGCTGTCGAGGTCGATGGTGATGTAGACCCTGTCGGTGAGGCGGTCGACGACGGCCTTGGGGCCGGCCTGGCGGAAGGAGCGCGGCGAGAAGAAGGCGAGGCCGCGCTCGTCGATGAGCTGGGCGTCCTCGATGGAGGCGCTGCGGAGGCCGACCTGCGTGACGGGCGCGACGTCGAGGGCGCGGCGGAGTGTGCAGGCGTGGTTGTAGCGCGAGTCGAGGTACTCGTCGCGCAGGTCGGAGTGGGCGTCGAGCGCGAGGACGGAGAGGCCGGGGGTGCGCTTCGCGTGTGCGCGCACCGGCCCGACGGCGACGGTGTGCTCGCCGCCGAGCGTGACGACGAACTTGCCGCGGTCGGCCAGCTCGCCGACGACGGCCTCGATGCGGTCGATCATGGCTTCGGGCGAGCCGGTGTGGGGCGCCAGCTCCGGCAGGGTGTGGATGCCGTGGCGCCAGGGCTCCATGCCGAGGCCGACGTCGTACAGCTCCATGTCGGCGGAGGCCTCGATGATGGCGCGGGGGCCGTCGCGGGCGCCGGCGCGGGCGGTGACGGTGGAGTCGTACGGGACGGGGAGGATGATGGCGCGCGACCGCTCGAACGACGAGTTCTGCTCGTCGAGCGCGGCGAAGTTCATGTGGGGGTAGAAGCGCGGATCGGCCACGCATGCAGCATAGCGAGAAGCGCCGATCCAGGGAGACGGCGGGTTGGGTGCGCTAGCGGCTGCCGCGGAGGCGCGGGTCGAGGATGTCGCGCAGCGTGTCGCCGAGGAGGTTGAAGCCGAGGACGACGATGCTGATGGCGAGACCGGGCCAGATGACGAGGTGGGGGTATTCGGTGCCGCGGTCGAGGCCCTCGCTGAGGTCGATGCCCCATCCCGTCGTGCCGGGCTGGGCGCCGAGGCCGAGGAAGCTCAGCGTCGCCTCGGCGAGCACGGCGATGGCGAAGACGCTGCTGGCGCCGACGAGGACGTAGGGCATGACGTTGGGGATGATGTGCCGCCACAACAGGTGCGGCTCGGTGGCGCCGGTGGAGCGGGCGGCGATGATGTAGTCCTTGTGGCGTTCGACGAGCGAGACGGCGCGCAGCAAGCGCGAGCCGCCAAAGACGGCGCTGATGGCGATGACGATGACGACGGCCTTGAGGCCGGGGCCGACGGCGGCGACGATGGTGAGCAGCAGCGGAAGCTGGGGGATGGCGGACCAGGCTTCGCCGGAGCGCTGGATGGCGTAGTCCACCCAGCGCCCGAAGTAGCCGCTGAGGATGCCGAGCAGGGTGCCGGGGATGAACCCGAAGATCATCACCATGATGCCGAACTGGAGCGAGAGGCGGGCGCCGTGGAGGATGCGGCTGAAGATGTCCTGGCCGAGCGACGTGGTGCCGAAGGGATGCTCCCATGAGCTCGTGGCGAAGCGGTTCTGCGCGTCGAGGCCCTTCGGGTCATAGGGGGCGAGGTAGGGGCCGAAGATGCCGAGGAAGAAGAACGCGATGACGATGGCGAGGCCGATGAGGCCGACGGGGTTCTGCAGCCACGGCCGCGCGATGCGGACGAGCAGCGGCCTGGCGCGCGGGATCTCCCACGATTCGTCGTAGACCTGGGGCGTGCCGCCGACGTGCGTAATCGTCGCCATTAGCTGTACCTCACGCGCGGGTCGATGTAGGCGTACGAGAGGTCGACGATCAGGTTGACGATGACGACGATGAACGCCGTGTAGACCGAAAGGAACTGCACGACGGGCAAGTCTCGCTTGATCGCGGCGCTGAAGAACCACTCGCCGATGCCCCTGATGCTGAGCACCTGCTCGACGATGACGGACCCGCCGAACACGGCGATGAACGCTGTGCCCATGGCGGTGGCGATGGGGGTGCCGGCGTTGCGCAGGGCGTGCCGCGTGATGACGGTCGGCGTGGGGATGCCCTTGGCGTGGGCGGTGCGCACGTAGTCCTGCCGCAGCACTTCGAGCATGGTCGTGCGTGTGAGGCGCATGAGGCCGGCCGAGCCCGCGACGCCGAGCACGATGGCGGCGGGCACGAACAGCCGGAGGTTGTGCGCGGGGTCATCCCACAGGGGGACGTAGCCGCCAACCGGCATGGAGTAGGTCCAGAGGTAGGACGGGATGATGATCATCAGCGCGAGCAGGAAGAACTCCGGGATGGAGGAGCCGAACACCGCGAAGATGCGGACGCCATAGTCGAGCAGGCTGTTGCGGTACATGGCGGAGAGGATGCCAAAGCTGATGCCGACGATGCCGCTGACGATGACGCTGAGCAGGATGATCTCGAACGACGGGGCGAACTTGTTCCAGAAGAGGCAGTCGCCGTCCCAGGGCCAGCCGGGGATGTTGATGCCGGGGGGGCTGGGCGGGCCGCAGAAGATGGCGCGCCGGGCCTCGTAGTCGGTGCCGAAGTCGAGGAGGATGACGTTGCCCAGCCAGTCGACGTACTGGCGCCAGAGCGGGTCGTCGAGTCCCAGGTCCTGGCGGATGCGCTCCTTCTGCTCGGGAAGGGCGCCCTGGCCGGCGATGACGTCGGCGGGGTCTTGCCCGGGCAGGACGCGGAGCATGATGAAGGTGATGGTGGCGACGGCGAGGAGGATGATCGGTAGCCAGGCGAGACGGCGTAGCGTGTAGCGCAGCACTCCGGTCCTCCTCCCTTCTCCGGCCGCCTACGCCTCCTGGCGCCGTCCCTCGTCGTCCAGCCAGGTGGTGCGGTTGAAGAGGCCGTACGAGCCGCGCCCGGTGATGGACCCCTTGACGTACGCGAAGCGGGCGCCGAAGTTGATGTTCGACATCACGTTCAGCATCGGCGCGTACTTCCTCATGATCACCTTTTGTGCGTCGTACACCTTCTGGACGCGCGCTTCCTCATCGAGCTCCTGGGCGGCGGCGATGACGGCGGCATCGACCTCTGGATCGGCGTAGTCCATGAAGTTGTTGGGCCGTCCCGTCGCCTCGTCGCCGCCGATGTAGAAGCGGAGCGGCTGGTCCGGGTCCTCGTAGGCGAGGTGAAGGAAGCAGGTCATGAGGAACTGGTGCTGGTTGAGCGTCTGGCTGAACCAGCGGACGAGGTCCTCCTGGGTGAGCCTGATTTTGACGCCGCCCTCGCGGAGCTGTGCCTGGAGGATCTGGGCGAGCTTGGAGTCGCCATCGCGGTTGGAGTGCTTGAGCTCGTACTCGCGGTCGAAGTCGAAGTTGGCCTGTTCGAGGAGCTGGCGCGCCTCGGCGACGTCATGGCGGAAGTATTCCCGGAGGTCCGGGTCGTCCTCCGGGAGGGCGTAGCGCTTGTGCACAGGCGGGATGGGCCCGGCCTTGAGGGCGTCGCCGTCTCGCATGAGGAGCAGGATCTCCTCGCGGTCCATGAGCAGGTTGAACGCCTTGCGGACGCGCTCGTCGTCGAACGGCGGCTCGTAGTGCAGCATGAAGGTGTAGTAGTCGCGCGCGAGGTCCTCTCCGACGACGATCTCGTCGCCGAACTGTGCGACGGTGTCCTCCATTTGCTTGCGGCCGTCGAAGCCGAAGGTATCGATCTGCTTATCGCGGAACGCGGCGAGCGCGGCGTTGTCGTCGGTGATGAAGCGGAACTGGACGCCGTTGAGGAAGGGCTGGCCGGTGATGTCGCGGCCGTTCTGGAAGGTGCGGAAGTTCGGGAACTTGGTGAAGCGGATGTTGGCGCCGTTCTCGTGGCGGTCGAGGATCCAGTGGCCGGAGCCGATGGCGTCGCGCTGGAGGAAGCCGGTGTCGTCGAGGATCTCCTCCGGCAGGATCGAGCTTGAGATCGGGGAGCCGGAGTTGGACGATGTGAAGATCCACGCCCAGGGGAACTTCTGGGTGATCGTCACGGTTTTGTCGTCGGTGGCGACGATGTCTTCCATCACGTCGTGCAGCCACGAGTAGCCGATGGGCGCCTCGGCGCGGAAGCGCTTGTAGCTGGCGGCGACGTCGGAGGCGAGGACCTTGCGTCCGTCCACCGGCGGCTTGTCGTGGAAGGTGGCGTCACCGATGGTGGCGATGACGGTGAGGTCGTCGGGCTGTTCGACGTTGGTGGCGAGGAACAGTTCCAGCTCGCCGGTGTCAGTCGGGACGTACCACAGGTGGTCGAAGACGGTGAAGCCCAGCGTGAGCTGCTGGGCGAGCGCGAAGATGCCGGGGCCGAAGGGGTTCATGCTGGGGAGCGCGGTGTCCTGGCGCGTCTTGAGGACGCCGCCAGGCTTGCCGGGCCCGTCCTGGTAGCCATCGTTGATGGCGCCGCTGCTCGGCGTGCGGGTACGGCCGCCGGTGGTGCCGTTGCCGCTATCGCCGCAACCGACGAGCGAGATCGCCCCGAGCGCTGCGGCGCCCGTCGCCGCTCCGGCGAGCACGCGGCGGCGCGAGAGGCGCTTGCGCTGCCAGTACCGGAGTCCAAGCTCGTTGTCGCCCATGCCGTCCGCCTCCCTGTGATGTACCGGAACGATCGAGCTTCCGCGCCCGGCCCGCTGAATGAAGTTCATTCTCTGTGCGTCCCCTCCCGGTGTCAACAGTACGCGGGTACTGCCGGCGGGCGATTCATAGACGCCCGTCCACCCGAAGAGGTGTTCTAGTGATGGGATGTTGCGTGATGCTCGTCCGGGTTATAGCGGGTGAGCCCGAGGCTGCGGCGGAGGAGGTAGGCGGCCGTGCCGGCGACCACGACGACGCCGGCGGCGACGGCGAGGACGACGATCTGCACCTCGACGCGCGTGTCGTCGTTGTCATCGACGACGCGCTGCTGTTGCTGCTGGACGGGCAGCGCGCCGGCGTGGGCGGGGCTGGCCGCGGCGCCAGCCGACGCGAGCGAGGCCATGCTGGAGATGACTGCCGCGCACAGCACGGCGAATACGAGTCGCACAGTGACCCTCCCGGAAGCTGGGTGACCTTCTATCGCGGCGCCATGCTAGCACAGGCGCGGCGCTCAGACGCCGGGCGGTGGCGGGGCTGTCGAGGGGTGGACGGACACGACGTTGAGGGTGCGGGGGAAGTGCACCACCTTGACGTAGGCGCCCTCGTCCAGGGAGAGGTAATCCTCCGCGGGGATGCGAAAGATGGCGCGGCCGATGGCGATGTAGTAGCCCTGCCCGAAGAGGATGTAGTCGGCGCGGGACCACTTCCTGAGCACGGTGCCCTCCGTTTCGACGAGAGGCGCGGAGGCGTCGCGGACGTACTGCAGGAGCTGGTAGATGAGCAGCAGGCCGGCGCCGCCGGTGAACGAGAGCGGGAGGTACGCGGCGGCGCTCTCCTGGTTGACGAAGATGTACCAGAAGGCCAGCAGGTCGAGCGCGAGGACGGCGAGCCAGCCGAGGGCGCCGCGGCGCAGCGCTGCGCGGGCGTGCGCTTCTGGCTCCCGCATAGCGGTTACTCCGGCAGGGGCGGCAGCAGGATCGTCTCGCCGACCGTGAGCACGGGCGCATCGAAATCGATCCCGTTGAGGTTGGCGATGGCGCGGGCGTACGCGTCGATGTTGTCGCCGGGCGGCAGGTTCGCCTCGGCGATGCCGTAGAGGGTGTCTCCGTCCTGGACGACGTACTCGAGGAACGGCGGTGGCGTCGCGGTGGCGGCGGCGGTGGGTGTGGTGGGGACGGCGGTTTCGGTGCCGGACTGCGGTGGTTCGCCGATGCTGG
>DATMAH010000284.1:0-6129 GCA_035583735.1 Dehalococcoidia bacterium | reverse complement strand
GCGCTCGCGGCCGCGGTGCAGCGGGACCGGCACCACCACGTCGGCCGGCACGCCTGCCGCGAGTCCGGCCATCAGCGCCGCCATCGGCCCGCCAAGCGACGAGAGTCCGTGGTACTTGAGATGGTGCACCAGCTCGCGCGCGCCGCCCTCCAGTTCGAACGGGGCCACGACGCTTTCGAACGCGGGAGGGTGCGCGAGACAGACACTGCACGGCCGCGAGCGCGGCGCGACGCGGTAGCAGCGGGGGCAGCGCGATCCCGCTGCAGGCGGCAGCGCGGCGATGCAGCCGTCGCAGAGCATCGTGCCGCCGCGGCGGCAGAGCGCGCACTGCGGCGGATAGAGCAGGTCGAGCCCGGCGCTCCAGATGCGGGAGATGAGCGTCGTCGCCACGATCGGCGAGTATACGGCGGCGCGCCCGTCACGTGAACGGCCCGTGTGGCCGGCGCGCGGGTGGCCTTTACAATGAGCGCGTGGATGGCAAGCGAATGCCCGGTCCGCGGGTGGTGGCGCGATGACGACGGTGAACGTCCGCCTGTTCGCCGGGCTGCACCAGCTCATCGGCGAGCGGGACCTGACGATGGAGCTGCCGGACGGCGCGACGGTCGGCACGCTGCGCGACCGGCTGGGCGAGCAGTATCCGGTGGTGCAGGCGTTTCTGCCGACGCTGGTGTGCGCCGTCGACGAGGAGTATGTGCCGAGCGAGCACGTGCTGCGCGACGGCGACGAGGTGGCGCTGATCCCGCCGGTGAGCGGGGGCGGCGACCTGTTCGACATAACGCCCGACCCGCTCGAGGGGCGGGCGGCGGCGCTGATGCAGGCGGTGCGGACCGACGAATGCGGGGCGGTGGCGCTCTTCTACGGCGTCGTCCGCAACAACAACATGGGCCGCACGGTGCAGCACCTGGAGTACGACGCCTACCCGGAGATGGCGCTGAAGAAGATGCGCGAGGTGGCCGCTGAGGTGAAGGCGAAGTACCCGGTCGAGCGGGTGGGCGTGCTGCACCGGACCGGCCGCCTGGAGATCGGCGAGACGAGTCTGCTCGTGGCGGTGTCCGCGGGACATCGCGCCGAGGCGTTCGATGCCTGTCACTACGCCGTCGACCGCCTCAAGCAGATCGTGCCGATCTGGAAGAAGGAAGTCTGGGACGACGGGGAGGAGTGGATCGAAGGGCACGTGCCCGAGGTCCCTTCGACAGGTCCGGGGCAGCCGTGATCACGGACGTAGGAACGCCCGCCGGGGTGTGAGTCGGCGGGCATTCCGCGATGTTTGCCGGCGCAACCGTGTCAGCTGGCGATAGCGGCGCGTTCTCGTTCGAAGCAGTTGCTGCAGTAGACGGGGCGGTCCATGCGGGGCACGAAGGGCACCGTCGCGTTGCCTCCGCACGACGCGCAGGGGACCGTCGTCATCTCCCGGCTGCCGTTGCGCTCGCGCCGCCGCGTGGAACGGCACGTGGGGCAGCGCTGGGGCTCGTTCAGCAGTCCCTTCTCGAGGTAGAACCCCTGCTCGCCAGCCGTGAATACGAAGGTGTTTCCGCAATCACGGCAAGTCAACGACTTGTCTTCAAACGCCACCGTCTTACCCTCCTTGAGACAGGTAGTGATGCCAGCGGCCCGCACGCCTCAGGCTCGCGCCGGGCCACGATAGCGCCGATATTAGGCCAGCGTTTCGCTTAGCGTCAACAGTCTCGATAGCCTGGCTGCGAATGATCGCTGAGGATGTCAATCGTGACGCCTGAACGTCTGTCAACGCCCCGCTTCTGCCAGCTCTGCGGCCACTACCTCGTGGAGCGGTTCGTGGAGTCCGAGCGGCGCACCCGCCTTCAGTGCGAGCACTGCGGCTTCATCCACTACATGAACCCGCGCGTGGTAACCGCCGTCATCGTCGAGAACGGCGGCCGGGTGCTCCTCCAGCAGCGTGCGATGGAGCCGCGAGCCGGCTACTGGACGTTCCCGGGCGGCTTCCTGGAGATCGGGGAGACGGCGGAAGAAGGCGCGCTCCGTGAGACGAAGGAGGAGGTCGGGCTCGACGTCGAGCTGGATGGCCTGCTGGGCGTGTACACGCGCCCCGACGTGGGCATCCTGCTGGTCGTGTTCACCGCAACCAGCGCCAGCGACGCGGCCTACGTCGCTGACCCTGAGTCGCAGGCCGTGCGCTGGTACGCGCCGGAAGACCTGCCGTGGGGCGAGCTGGCGTTCGATACGACGGACGCCGCCCTGCGCGATTGGGTCGCGGAGCGGGCGTGACGCGTCCTGTGTTGTGCGTGGTGTGGGTGGAGTCGTAGGTATGGCGAAGCGCCTCCGGGAGCCGCTCGCCACTCACCACTCGTCACTTGCACCACCAGGCGGCGCCGACCAGGCCAGGGCCCGTGTGCACGCCCATCACCTGCGTGAACTCGGTGGTGTGGGCTTCGATGACGTTTGTGCGGCGCTCGATCGCATCACGGAGGCTCGCGGCGTCATCCGCCGCGTCGGCATGGTGGACGGCGAGGTGGGCAGGGCGGTCGCCGATGGCGGCCACGACCATGTCGGCGATCTGCGCGAGCGCGCGCGGGCGGGTGCGCGTGCGCGCGGCGAGCCGGATGCCTTCGGCGGAGAAGCGGACCACTGGCTTCACCTGCAGCATGCCGGCTGCCCAGGCCGCCACGCGCGGGACGCGGCCGCTCCGTGCCAGGTAGCTGAGGGTGTCGAGCATGGCGAGCAGGGTGACGCGGGAACTGACGGCTTCGGCGCGCGCGATCACGTCGTCGAGCGGCGCGCCCTGTTCGGCGGCGCGGGCCGCCTCCAGCACGACGAAGCCCTGCGCCATCGCCGCCGCGCGCGAGTCGAGCAGCCGCAGGTCGAGCGCCGGCGACTCGGCACGTACCTGCTCGATCGCGTGACGCGCGGAGTCGTACATCGCGCTGAACTGCTTCGAGACGGTGATGACGAGGATCGAGTCCGAGCGCTGCGCGGCCCGGCGGATCGCCTCGAGGAACATGCCCGGCGAGGGCGCGGCCGTCGTCGCCTGCTCGCCCGCCCGCATGCGCGCGTAGAACTCGCCCGTGTCCGCGGTCACGGAGTCCACGTACGTCCGCCCGCCGAGGATGATGTGGACAGGCACCACCTCGATGCCGTAGCGCTCGACGAGGTCCTGCGGGATGCACGCGGTGGAGTCGGTGATGATCATCGCCGGTAGTGTGTCGTGCGTGATGGGTCTTGGGTAGGGGTGCGGTCATTGCCGGTGAGGGTACCCACGCGTTCGCGCCGGTTGCGCCCGGGCTTCCGCCGTCTGCCGGACACGGGAGTGCGGCGTGGTCGAGCGCGGCCTCCGGGGCCTCCGCGTGTTGCCTGCCCGGGGGCGCTCCGCTAGACTTCGAGCGGGAAACGAGAGAGAACAGGACGAGGATGGCGCTCACCACAGAGCGAAAGGCCGAGATCATCGGCCAGCACAAGGGTCACGAGACCGATACGGGCTCCGCGGAGGTACAGATCGCGCTTCTCACGGAGCGGATCAATGCCCTCACCGAGCACCTGAAGCTGCACCGGCACGACTACCACACGCAGCGTGGTCTCCTGAAGCTCGTCGGACAGCGACGCCGGCAGCTTGCGTACCTCAACAAGAAGGACGTCACACGGTACCGCGCGATCCTCGCGAAGCTGGGCCTCCGGAAATAGCGGAGGCCTTCGTATATCCGCCCGCAGGCGCTCCCAACGCCATCCGGGCACGATGGGAAGTAGAGAGAGTCACCTCGAGGACGGCGCGGCGCCCCACAGACCCGTAGCGGGCAGCCCCACCAGACCCGGCCAGTGACGCATCGCACCGAGATGCCGCTGCACCCGTACACCCGCACCACAGGCACACGCACGCGCATCCACGTGCGCGCCAGTGATCTGCGCGCGACGGGCGGCGCGACGGCCGGCGAGGGCGCCGGTGCTACGCGCATGCAAACAGGCCGCGACGGCCTGCGCACCAGGACGAAGGATGGAGGATCCGGCAAGCATGGCAGTACCTGATATCAAGACATTCACGCGGGAGATCGGCGGGAAGACGCTGACGATCGAGCAGGGGCGCGTTGCCGGCCTGGCGAACGGCGCCGTGACCGTGCGCTACGGCGACACGGTCGTGCTCTGCACGGCGACGATGGCGCGCCAGCCACGCCCGGGGATGGACTTCTTCCCGCTGACAATCGACTTCGAAGAGAAGATGTACGCCATCGGCAAGATCCCCGGGTCGTTCTTCCGCCGCGAGGCGCGCCCGCCGACGGAGGCGATCCTGGCCGCGCGGCTGACGGACCGCCCGCTGCGCCCGCTCTTCCCGAAGGGCATGCGCAACGACGTGCAAGTCGTCATCACCGTCGTCTCGGCGGACCGCGAGAACCTGCCCGATGTGCTGGGCACGGTCGGCGCCTCGGCCGCGCTGTGCATCAGCGACATCCCGTTCAACGGGCCGGTGAGCAGCGTGCGCGTCGGCTACATCGATGGCGAATACGTCGTCAATCCCACGTACCAACAGCTCGATGACAGCCTGGTCGACATCGTCGTCGCGAGCACCAAGAACGCCGTGATGATGGTCGAGGCGGGCGCCCAGGAAGCGCCCGAGGACGTCATCCTCGGGGCGATGGAGTTCGCGCACCAGCAGAACCAGATCCTCAACGAGCTGCAGGAGGAGATGATCGCGGCGTTCCGGCCGGAGAAGTGGCCGTTCGAGCCGCCGGAGACGCCCGCGGAGCTGAAGGAGAAGGTGTTCGCCGACCTCAGCGGCAGCGTCGAGGAGTTCCTGGCGCTGGCGAAGGACGAGCGCCAGGGCGCGCTGGACGAGCACCGCGCGCGCCTCGTCGAGAAGTACGGCGAGGAGTACGGCGAGAAGGCCGTCGCTGACGCGCTGGACGCCTTCGTGAAGAAGACCGTCCGTGAGTCGATCCTCAACAACGACCGTCGTCCGGACGGCCGCGACCCGAAGACGATCCGCGACATCTGGTGCCAGGTGGCCGTGCTGCCGCGCGCCCACGGCAGCGCCATCTTCACCCGCGGCCAGACGCAGGTGATGAGCGTCGTGACGCTCGGCGGCATCGGGGACGCGCAGCGGCTCGACACGCTGTCGCCGGTCGAGAGCAAACGCTACCTGCATCACTACAACTTCCCGCCGTACTCCGTCGGTGAGACGGGCCGCATGGGCGGCGCCGGACGCCGCGAGATCGGCCACGGCGCGCTGGCGGAACGGGCGATCCTGCCCGTGCTGCCGGAGTTCGACGACTTCCCGTACACGATCCGCGTCGTCTCAGAGGTGCTGTCGTCCAACGGCAGCACGTCGATGGGCAGCACCTGCGGCAGCACGCTGGCGCTGATGGACGCGGGCGTGCCGATCGCGGCGCCGGTCGCCGGTGTCGCGATGGGCCTGATCATGGGCGAGGACGGCAACTACAAGGTGCTGTCCGATATCGCCGGGCTCGAGGACGCCATGGGCGATATGGACTTCAAGGTCGCCGGCACCGAAGAGGGCATCACGGCGCTCCAGATGGACATCAAGATCCAGGGCATTCCCATGGAGGTGCTGCGCGACGCCATCAACCAGGCCCGCGACGGGCGCATGCACATCCTCGGCAAGATGCTGGAGACGCTGCCGGAGCCACGCGAGGAGATGTCGCCGTTCGCGCCGCGCATGCACCGTCTGCAGATCGACCCGAGCAAGATCGGCACGGTGATCGGTCCGGGCGGCAAGGTCATCCGCGCCATCATCGAGGAGACGGGCGCCACCGTCGACATCGAGGATGACGGCTCCGTCTTCATCGGCGCCACCGACGAAGCATCGGCGCGGCGCGCGATCGAGATCATCGAAGGGATGACGAAGGACGTCGAGGTCGGCCAGATCTACACCGGCAAGGTGACGCGCCTGATGGACTTCGGCGCGTTCGTCGAGATCGCCCCCGGCAAGGAAGGCCTCGTCCACATCTCGGAGCTCGCCGACTTCCGCGTGCCGACGGTCAGTGACGTCGTGCAGGTCGGTGACGAGGTGATGGTGATGGTCACCGAGATCGACTCGATGGGCCGCGTGAACCTGTCGCGCCGCGCCGTCCTGGCCGGCGAGACCGACGCGGCCGCCGTGGCGGCGCGCCAGGCTTCGGCGCGGCGCGGCGGCGACCGTGACGGCGG
>DATMAH010000283.1:0-2549 GCA_035583735.1 Dehalococcoidia bacterium | reverse complement strand
GGGATCGCGCTGCTGCGACGCTTGCGCCGCCGATAGCGCGGCGAAGACTGCGAGGGACGACGAGACGATGGCAAACCAGGAACTGCACGTGGCGCCACGGACGGTGCTGGGCAAGAAGGTGAAGGCGCTGCGGAGCGCCGGGCAGACGCCTGGCAACATCTTCGGGCACAAGGTGGAGTCGACGGCGGTGCAGGCGGACACGGTCGCGCTGACGCACCTGCTGCGCCACTCCTCGCGCAACCAGATCATCAACCTCAGCGTCGACGGCGAATCGTCGCCGCGCACCGTGGTCGTGCGCGACGTCTCGCGCGATCCCGTGACGGGCAAGCTGCTGCACATTGACTTCTTCCAGATCTCGATGACGGAGAAGATGCGGGCGCAGGTGCCGCTCGTGCTCGTGGGCGAGTCCGACGCCGTCAAGACGTACAACGGCGTGCTGCTGCAGCTCATCGAGAACGTCGAGGTCGAGGCGCTGCCCGGTGACATCCCGGCGAACTTCGAGGTCGACGTGAGCAAGATCACAGAGCTGGAGGGGTCGCTGCACGTGCGGGACCTCAGCATCGACACGGCCAGGGTGACCCTGCACACCGACCCGGACGTCGTCGTGGCGCGTGTGGCCTCGCCACGCCTGGCGACGGAGGAGGAGGCGGCGGCCGAGGCTGCCGCGGCAGGCGAGGAGGGCGCCGCGCCCGCGGAAGGCGCGCCCGCCGAGGGGGCCGAACCCGCTTCCGGCGGCGACTGACGGCGGAAACGGATCAACGCACGAACAAGGCCGGGCACATCGTCCGGCCTGTCCCGTTCCGGTGTCGGCGACGGGCGTTGCTACCAGCCCGCGGCCGCGCCCTCACCTCGCGCGTCGCTGCCGCCGATCAAGGCGCCCGATGCCGGGTCGATGACGATGGCCTGCGGGCGGCCGGTGGGGTTGGTGGCGCGCGGCTGCACCTGCACGTCGTGTCCGCGCCGCGCCAGCTCGCTGCGGGTGGCGGCCGGCATCTCGCGCTCGACGATGAGCGCCTCAGCATTGTGTCCCCAGCGCGGCGCATCGACCGCGGCCTGCGCGTCGAGTCCGAAGTCGAGCACGCCGGTGATCACCTGCAGGTTCGTCTGCACCTGGTAGTCGCCACCGGGCGTGTTGCCGATCATGAAGGGGCGCCCCTCGCGAAAGACCATGTAGGTGTTGAGCGTGTGCATCGTGCGCTTGCCCGGCGCGAGCACGTTGGGGCTCGCCGGGTCGAGCGAGAAGCCGGTCATGCGGTTGTTCATGATGATGCCCAGCTCCGGGATGCCGACGGCGCAGCCGAACGGGGCGTAGAGGCTCTGGATGAAGGAGCAGAGGTTGCCCGCCGCGTCGGCGACGACGAAGGACGTGGTGTCCGTCGCCGGCGCCGGCGAGGAGATCGCGGCGGCGCGCTGCGGGTCGATGCGCGTGCGCCGCTCCGCCGCCCATTCGTCGGTCAGCAAGCGCGCCGGGTCGAAGTCGACGAACGCCGGGTCGCCGGCGAAGCGGAGGCGGTCCTCGAAGGCCAGCTTCTTCGCTTCGACCATGTGATGCACCGCATCGGCCGACAGGTGACCCCACGCGCGCATGCCGAATCCCTCGACGATCTTCAGTTCCTCGAGCAGGATGAGGCCCTGCGAGTTCGGCGGCGTCTCGTAGACGGTGTAACCACGGTAATCCACCGATAGCGGCTCCAGCACATCCGCCTCGTGGCCCGCGAGGTCCTCCTCGGCCATGTAGCCGCCGGCGTCCCGCACGGCGCGGACGATCGTGCTCGCGACCTCGCCGCGATAGAACGCGTTGCGCCCGCCGTCGGCGATCGCCTCGAGCGTGCGGGCGAGCGCCGGCTGGCGGAGCACCTGCCCCATCCGCGGCGGCTCGCCGCCGACCCAGAGCATGCGCGCGAGAGCGTCGTACTTCGCGAACATGCCGCGGGCGCCGGCGAGCACCAGCTCCAGTTCGCGCGAGACGGGAACGCCGTCGCGCGCATAGGCGATGGCCGGGGCGAGCAGGTCGCGCGCCGGCATGGTGCACCAGCGCCTGGCGAAGACCTCCCACGCGTCGACGAGGCCGGGGACGGCGGCCGCCGCCCCGCCCCGCTGCCGGATGCCGCCGGCGTATCGTTCGCGCGTCGCGCCGGAGGGCGCCTTGCCGCCGGAGCAGATCGCCGTGATCGCCGGCTCTGCCGCGGGGCGCGCCAGGATGTAGGCGTCGCCGCCCAGATGGCTGCGGCCCGGCTTCACGACGGGCAGCAGCGCCGACATGGCCAATGCCGCGTCGAAGGCGTTGCCACCGCGCCGCATGATGTCGATGCCGGTCTGCGTGACGAGCGGATGCTCGGACGCGGCCATGGCGTGCATCGCCAGCACCGGCGCCCGGTATCGCAGCGGTCCGTCGTCTGCCGGCATAGGTCGATCCCCCGCACCTGTGTCGAGCATCAAGATACGCCGCGGCGCGCGCTCAGCGCCCGGCGTCCAGCCGCTCCAGCAAGTCCTGTGCCTTGG
This sequence comes from Dehalococcoidia bacterium, assembly GCA_035583735.1. Lineage (GTDB taxonomy): Bacteria > Chloroflexota > Dehalococcoidia > DSTF01 > JACRBR01 > DATMAH01. The sequence continues at coordinate 47 of DATMAH010000283.1, read as the reverse complement.
CGACGATGCGGCGCTCGTCGGGGAAGGCCAGCATCGCCTGCGCCTCG
>DATMAH010000282.1:0-14080 GCA_035583735.1 Dehalococcoidia bacterium | reverse complement strand
CTTGTCAAGGGCGATGGGGTAGGGGGGCGGTAGGTAACGCGACGCGCCGAGGCTGCCAACATAGCGGCCACACCGGTCGCACACGAGGCCGGCACGGATGGCCTCCACGTACTCGGCGACGGTGCGGGGATGCTGCTGGTCCACGGGGGCATTGTAGAGGCGCCATGCAACTGGATCGAACCGCCTCGCGAGCGCGCCGACAGGTGCCGCGCTCGTGGCCGGGCGCATCGCCGTTGACAAACATCAGGGGGTTCCCCTATGGGCGCTTGATCATCGCCCTGATCTAATGCGCCCATGGTGCAAGCAGCACGACGGACAGCGGCGCGCCCGCGAGGAGCGGCGCCGGTCCCGATCCAGCGCAGGGCGCCGGCCCGGAATCAGCTCATCACGGGCGACTGCCTGACGGTGATGCGGGAGTGGCCAGACGCCTGCGTCGACCATTGCATCGTCGATCCGCCGTTCAACATCGGCTCCGGCAGCGGGCGGAAGGGAAAGAACGGGCTGGGCTGGGCGTTCTCCTCCCACGTGACGATGGCGGAGGAGTGGGACGCCTTCACGAAGGAGGAGTTCTACGCGTTCAACGAGGCGTGGCTACGGGAAGTGGCGCGCGTCGTGAAGCCGAACGGCAACATCCTCGTGTTCGGGACGTACCACAACATCTACCAGCTCGGTTACATCCTGCAGGACGTGCTGGAGCGCCGGATCCTCAACTCGGTCATCTGGTCGAAGCCGAACGCGCAGCCGAACATCACGGCGCGGATGCTGACGGAAAGCACAGAGCAGATCATCTGGGCGGTGAACGAGACGCCGGCGAAGGCGACGGGCTGGACGTTCAACTACTGGCTGGCGAAGGAGATGAACGGCGGCAAGCAGATGCGCAACATCTGGGAGTTCCCGGTGACGGCGAAGCGCGAGCGCGGCGAGGGCAAGCACCCGTCGCAGAAACCGCTGGCCCTGGTCGAGCGGGCGGTGCAGCTCGCGTCGAACGCGGGCGAGCTGCTCCTGGACCCGTTCGGCGGTGCCGGCACGCTGGCGCTGGCGGCGCGCAAGCACGGCCGCGACTGGATCCTCATCGAGAACGTGCCGGAGTACGCCGAGATCGCGCGGCGACGGCTGGAATCGCGCGCCGGCTGATGATTGCGTAACTGGCGCCGCGCGCGGGCTTGCGCTTGCCGGACGCACTGCCTGATTGCACCGGTTGGCTGATGCGGCGCCGCGGCGGCCGCGGTCAACTCGAAGACGTGGCGCATCCAGCACCGTCCTCGTCCGGCGCGGCGACCGTGGCCGTCGCCGCGCTCGCGCTTCTGCTCGTGGCGACGATCGTCGCCGCGGCGTGCGGGGGCATCGCAGCGCGCGAGGCGCCGGATCCCACGCCCGCTGCCACCACGCCCGGCACAGCCGGTATGGCGGCGCCCGCGGCGCCTGAGGCCGGCGATGGCGGCGCAAGCGGCTTGCTGTATCCGGACCTGCGCGTCCAGACCCTGACCGACCTTGCATTCGACGTCGCCTACATCAACGGCGAGCCGCGGCGGGTGGTCCGCTTCACGACGACGATCACCAATACGGGCACGGGCCCGCTCGAGCTGCACAGCTCGCTCGACGAGGGGACGCAGCGGACGGTGGTGACGCAACGCATCTACGGGCCCGGGCAGCAGACGCCGGAGGACCGGCGCGTCGGCGCATTCGTGTATCACCCGGGGCACGCGCACTGGCACATGGACGAGTTCGTAACGTACCGGCTGTACGCCTTCGGGGACGACGGCGCGGAGGAGCGGGCGACGGCGAAGACGTCGTTCTGCCTGACGGACGACCACCAGGCGCTGGAATTGAACGCGGCGCCCGACGAGGCGCAGTACGGCGGCTGCGACAACCGGGTGCAGGGCATCAGCGTGGGATGGAACGACATCTACCTGTCGGACCTCATCGACCAGTGGGTGGACCTGGGGCCAGCGGCGGGCGATGGCGCGCCGCATCTGCCGGACGGCGAGTACGCGATCGTCGCGGACGTCTCGCCGACGCGGCTCGTCGCCGAGAGCGACAGCACGAACAACACGTCGGTCACCTACTTCTCGGTGACGGACGGTGAACTGATGGCGGACGGCTGATCGCCGGCCGATGCCGGCGGCCACAGCGGCGCCTGCACGGTGACGCCACCGGAGAGCTTCGAGCACTGGACCCCGAGCAGGCGAAACTCGTCGCCGTCCTGGACCACGCGGTCGAGCAGCTCAGACGCCACACGTTCGATCATCGCGCGGTCGTCCGTCGGCGACTCCAGCGTGCTCTGGCGCGTGATCGTGTGGAAGTTGCGGTAGCGGAGCTTGATGGCGACGGTCTGCGCGCGGACGCCCGAGTGGTGGAGGCGCTCGGCGACCTCCGTGGCGATGCGGGCGAGGCGCTCGCGCAGCTCCGGGCCGTCGGGCAGGTCGCGCGCGAAGGTGCGTTCGGCGCCGACGGACTTGCGCTCGTACTCCACTTCCACGGCGCGGTCGTCGACGCCGCGCGCCATGGCGGCCATGAAAGGGCCGCGGGAGCCGAGCAGGCGCGTCGCGTCGGCGTCGTTGCGGGCGGCGAGGTCGCCGATGGTGCGGATGCCGGCGCGCAGGAGGTGCTGCTCCGTGCGCGGCCCGACGCCGGGCAGCTCGCGGATGGGGAGGGGCGCGAGGAACGCGCGCTCCTCGCCCGGGGCGACGACGACGAGGCCGTCCGGTTTGCCCTTGTCGGAGGCGATCTTGGCGACGCTCTTGCCGGTGGCAACGCCGACGGAGAGCGTGAGGCCCGTCTTCTCGCGCACCTCGCGCTTGAGGTCGCGGGCGAGGTCGATCGGCCGCGCGCCGTCGTCGACCCAGCCGGAGACGTCGAGGTACGCCTCATCGAGCGACATCGGCTCGACGAGCGGCGTGAGCGCCCGGAAGACGTCCATGACGCGGCGCGACATCTCGCCGTAGCGGTCGAAGCGCGGCGGCAGGCGGACGGCGTCGGGGCAGAGGCGCATGGCGCGGCTCATCGGCATGGCGGAGCGGACGCCGAACGTGCGCGCCTCGTACGAGGCGGCGGCGACGACGCCGCGCGCCTCCGGCGGCCCGCCGACGACCACGGGCTTGCCGCGCAGTTCCGGGTTATCGAGCTGCTCGACCGAAGCGTAGAAGGCGTCGAGGTCGGCGTGGATGATGGTGCGCGGCATGTGCGTGCAGCATATCGCCGTCAGCGCGCGCGCCGGGCTCGCGCGAGCGCGCGCCGCATGATCGGGCGCTTCGGCTGACGGCGCGCGGCCTCCTCGAAGCCCGCGGCGGCGAAGACGGACGCGAGGCCGTGGTAGGCCTCGTCGGGGTTGATGCGGCGGCCGCCGGGGTCGACGGGGTAGCCCTCCACCAGCGTGGCGCCGTGCTCCGCGGCGAAGCGCACCGCCTCGTCGAGCAGGCGGCGCATAAGGCCGGCGCCGCGGGCGTTGCGGGCGATGAAGAAGCAGGTGACGGCCCACGCCGGACGACCGTCGAGGGGCTTGGTGGTGGGCGAGCGGAGGATGCGGGGATAGTCGTCGCGCGGGGCGACGGCGCACCATCCGGCGGGCGCGCCGTCGAGATAGGCGATGAGGCCGGGCGCGATGGCGGCGCTGCGGACGATGCGCTGGAAGGCGCGGCGGTTGCCGTCGCCCTCGTGGGCACGGAAGTCGGGCGTCCGCAGGCGGAACCACATGCACCAGCAGCCGCGGGTGACGGCGTTCGTCTCGAAGAGCGCGGCGAGGTCGCGCCAGCGGCCGGGCGTCAGCGGGTGGATCTCGACGGAGCGTGATCGTGTCGCCGGCATGGCGGTCATTATCCGAAATCGTGCGACGTGGGGGGAGCCATGGTGCGGGGCAGCGGCAGCTTCACGAAGTTGCGGGCGAGCAGGTTGATGGTGCCCTCTTTGCGCTGCAGCTCGCCCTCGGCGATGACGAACGGCTCGCCGCGGACGAGCGCGCGCTGCCGCTCGTGCAGCCACGGCGGCACGATGATGTTGAGCATGCCGAACTCGTCCTCCAGCAACAGGAAGACGAAGCCCTTTGCCGTGCCGGGCTGCTGGCGGCAGACGACCATGCCGGGCACGCGCACCGCGGAGCCGTCCTTCATGTGCAGCAGATGGCGGACAGACGGCAGCGACTCGCCGAGATGCGGGCGCACGAGCTGCATGGGGTGGTAGCCGGGCGAGAGCGACAGCACGCGGTAATCGGCCGACATGCGCTCCCACACGCCCATGTCCTCGAGCTGCACGTCGTCCTGCTCGGCCGGCATGGGCAGCGCGAGCTGCGTGCTCGGCGGGCGATACAGCAGGCCGAGCTGCCAGAGCAGCTCGCGGCGGTTGAGGCCGAACGCGTCGAACGCGCCGACCTGCACCAGGTTCTCGATCGCCTCCTCGCCGATGCCCTTGCGGCCGTTGCGCCAGCCGTCGCCGAGCGCCTGGACGGACGCGAGGTTGATGCGGCGGATGAAGTCGGCGAGCGACGCGAAGTCGCCGTTGCGGGAGCGTTCGGCGGCGATGAGCTTCGCGTTGGCCTCACCGACGGAGCGCACGTAGCCGAGGCCGACGCGGACGCGGCCATCCTCGACGGTGCAGGCGGCGCCGCTGGCGTTGATCTCGGGCGGCATGATCGCGACGCCGTGGCGCTGCGCGTCGTGGACGAGGACGTGCGGCGGGTAGAAGCCCATGGGCTGGGAGTTGAGCAGGGCGCACGTGAACTCGACGGGGTAGTAGCGCCGCAGCCACGCGGACTGGTAGGCGAGGAAGGCGAAGGCGGCGGAGTGGCTCTTGGGGAAGCCGAACTCCGCGAAGGCGACGATCTTCTCGAAGACGGTCTTGGCGACGTCCGGCGCGACGCCGCGCGCGAGCGAGCCTTCGAGGAACATCTCCCAGAAGCGCTGCATGGCGTCGCGCGAGCGTTTGCGGCTCATGGCGCGGCGCAGCGATTCGGCCTGCGCCTCCGAGAAGCCGGCGACGGCCATGGCCGCCTGCAGCACCTGCTCCTGGTAGAGGATGACGCCGAGCGTCTCGGACAGCACCGGCTCCAGGCTGGGATGGTCGAAGGGCGGCTTGAAGTTGGGGTCGGCGAGCTGCGCCTGGCGGTGCTTCACGTACGGGTTGACGGCGCCGCCGACGATGGGGCCGGGGCGGATGATGGCGACCTGCACGGTGAGGTCTTCGATCGACTGCGGGCGCGTGCGGGGCAGCATCTGCATCTGCGCGCGGCTCTCGATCTGGAAGACGCCGACGGTATCGGCCTGGCAGATCATGTCGTAGACCTGGGGGTCGTTGAAGTCGATGCGGCTGAGGTCCTCGATGCGGCCGTGCTGTTCGGCGATGAGGTCGCTGGCTTCTTCGACGAGGGAGAGCATGCCGAGGGCGAGGAAGTCGATCTTGATGAAGCGGGCGTCGTCGATGGAGTCCTTGTCCCACTGGCAGAGGTAGCGGCCCTCCATGGCGGCGCGCTCGACGGGGACGAGCTCGACGATGGGCTTGGTGGAGATGACCATGCCGCCGACGTGCTGGCTGAGGTGGCGCGGGAAGCCGGCGATCTGCTTCGACAGGTCGATGAGGTCGCGCCAGATCGGCGCATCGACCTTGCCGCGGAAGTCGTCGTACTGCGACATCTCGTGGGCGATGTCGCCGCTGGAGCCCCAGCCGCTGGCGCGCTTCGCCAGCCGGTCCAGCTCGCTCTCGGCGATGCCGAGCGCCTTGCCGACGTCGCGGATGGCGCTCTTCATGCGGTAGGTGGGGAAGCTGGCGACGAGGGCGGCGTGCTCGCGGCCGAAGTGCTCGTAGACGCGCAGGATGAGCTGCTCGCGGATGTCGCGCGGGAAGTCGAGGTCGATGTCGGGGACGGAGGCGATCTCGTCGGTGAGGAAGCGGCCGAGGAAGAGGTTGAACTTGATCGGGTCGACGTGCGAGAGGCCGATGAGGTAGCAGAGGATGGAGCTGACGGAGGAACCGCGGCCGCGACCGGGCGGCAGGCCGGCCTTGCCGCGCGCGCTGGCCTTGCCGCGCACCTCCTCCGCCACCTGGCGCCCCAGCTCCAGCAGGTCGCGGTAGATGAGGAAGAAGCCGGAGAGCGCGTGCTTGCGCACGAGCCGCAGCTCCTCCTGCAGGCGGTCCTCGACGACCTGCGGGATCTTGCCGTCGATGAGGCCGTAGCGTTCGCGCGCGGCGGCGCGGCACACCGTCTCGAGATATTCGTCGGCGGAGGAGCCGTCCGGCGCGTTGTAGTCGGGGAAGTGGTAGTCGAGGCCGGTGGTGATGTCGAAGGAGCAGCGCTCGGCGATGCGCGCGCTCTCGTCGAGCGCCTCCGGCCATTCGGCGAACAGCTCCTCCATCTCGGCCGATGACTTGAGGTAGTACTCGGAGTTCTCGCGCCGCACGCGGTGCGACGCCTCGAGCGTGCTGCGGTGCTTGATGGCGACCATGACGTCCTGCAGGCGATGGCGCGCGCGCTCGTGGTAGTGGACGTCGTTGGTGGCGACGCAGCGGACGCCGTTGCGGCGCGCGATCCCGGCGAGGCGGCGGCAGCGTTCCGTATCGCCGTGGACGAGGTTGTGCTGCAGCTCGACGTAGAAGTTCTCGGCGCCGAACCAGCCGGCGTAGCGGCGGAGCGCCTCTTCGGCGCCCGCGATGTCGCCGCCGGCGGCCTTCGCCGCGACCTCCCCGCGCTTGCAGCCGGAGAGGGCGATGACGCCGCGCGTGCGCCGGCGCAGCTCGTCGTACGGGAGGTGCGGGTCCTTGCGCTCGCTGGTGAGGTGGGCGGTGGAGACGAGGCGGCAGAGGTTGTTGTAGCCCTCGGTGGTGGCGGCGAGGAGGGTGAGGTGGTAGCCGTCCTCCATCGTGACCTCGGCGCCGGTGATGGGCTTGATGCCGAAGGCCTTCGCCGCCTGCGCGAACTCCATGGAGCCGTAGAGGCCGTCGTGGTCGGTGAGGGCGAGCGCCTCGTAGCCGAGGTCGTGCGCGCGGAGGATGAGCTCTTCGGGGCTGGAGGCGCCATCGAGGAAGGACCAGCAGGAATGCAGGTGGAGCTCGGCGCGGTAGCGGTGGGTGACGGGTGAGGGCATCAGTTATACTTTTTCGCGATTGGTATTACCGGAGGCCATGATGGGGCAGGCAAAGCGACAGCGGCGGACGGACGAGCGGCAGCCACCGGTGCGATATCTCACCGGCGAAGGCAAGGTCTCGTCGAAGGGGTGGGTAGTCATTCCGAAAGAGATCCGCGATGAACTCGGGATTGAGCCGGGTGATAAGCTCGCGTTCACGCTCAGTCCGCCGCCCCTGAACATGAAGCAGGACCGGCGTCTCTCGGAGATCACGATCATCAAGGTTCCCGAGCGGCGTGAAGAACTCGTTGACCTGATGACAGGCATGTTCAAGCGGAAGCCCGGTAAGCGTCCGCTGACCGAACTCCTTGTGGAGGAGCATCGGCGCGAGGTGGAAGAGGACGAGCGTCGCGTCCGTGAGGGCCGGAAGCGGAGGCGGCGTCCTTCTGCGTGAGCCGCTTCGTCTGTGATAGCTTCGCGCTGCTGGCATGGCACTGGCATGAGCCCGGAGAACTCCGCGTCCGTCAACTGATGAGAAGCGAGAATCATCAGTTCTGGATGAGCGTCATCAACCTGGGCGAGATGTATTACCGCATCGCTGCCGAAGAGGGACGAAAGGCCGCCGAAGATGCGCTGAAATGGACGGCCCGCATAGGTGGCCTGTCGATAGTGGATGCCAATCGTTCGCTGACCATCGAAGCCGCGAAGATCAAGTCGGCGTACCCCATCTCGTATGCGGACGCGTTCGCCGCGGCGCTCACCCTCCGGCAGAACGCAAGTCTCATGACCGGTGATCCGGAGTTCCTCCCGCTCGAGCGGGATGGAGTCCTGAACATCACCTGGCTGCGGTGACGTTCCTGCCCTCAATACCGCTGCAACCACCACCCACCACCGATCAGGTCCCGGTACACCGTCAGCACGCGGCCGCCTTCGAGCTGCAGCGACCAGTACATGCGGGAGATCGCCGTCTCGCGCCACCACTCATCGTCGATGCGCCAGCGGTCCTGGACCGCGGCGACCGGGCGCCGCTCGCCCCCGAACTGGACGGCGGTGGGCCGGCCGGCGCCGTCGTGCTCGACGCGGATGCGGCGGGGGCCGCCTAGAGGTCGTAGTCGATGAGCGCGTACCGCCGTTCGGGGATGCGCGACCATGGCTCCACCTCCACCACCTGCGCCACCTGCGGTTCGCCGCCGAAGCGGGCCTTGAGCTGCCGTAGCGAAGCGACGAGCTGCGCGCGCCGCCGCGCCTGCTCGGCGAAGAGCAGGCTGCGCTGCTTGCCCGTCTCGCCGCTGAACGAAAGGAGGTCGAGCGCCATCTCCTCCACGGGGCCGGCGAGCTGCAGCGGCTCGATGAGCTTGCGCAGCACGTAGACGATGGCCGCCTCGTCGCCCAGCGGCTCGCGGAAGGTGAGCGTGCGCTCCCAGCTCCCGCCATCGAGGAGCGCCAGGCGCAGGCGGAGCTGGCGGACGTGGCGGTGGCGCATGTCCGGCCGCCGCAGCAGGCGCCCCGCGAGCTGGCGCGCAGCGATGACGAGCGCGGCGCTGTTCACCGTCGGCGCGGGCATGGCCAGCGTGCCGGTGACCGGCTCGACGCGCGGGCGCGGGACGAAGGGATCGGTATCGGCGCCGTGCGCCAGGCCGTAGAGGCGGCGGCCTTCCGCGCCGAACTGCGCCTGCAGCGGCCCCAGCGGCATGCGCGCGACGTCGGCGATGGTGCGCAGGCCGTAGAGCGCGAGCTTGCGGTGCGCGACGTAGGAGACGGGCAGCACGGCGGTGCTCAGCGGCGCGACGAATGCCTCCTCCTCGCCCGGGCGCACGACGGCGACCTCGCCGGGCGCGGCCGCATCCGCCGCGACGCGCGCGACGAACTTGCCGGACGCGACGCCCGCGGATGGGAGGATGCCGGTGCTCTCGTGGACGGCGTCGATGAGGGCGCTCGCCGCCTGTCGCTCGGCCGCGTGGACGCCGGCGGCGAGGGGGTCGGCGATGCATTCGGTGTAGGCGGTGCCGGGCGCGGCCGGCTCGATCTGGGCGGTGGCGCGCTCGAGCGCGAGGAGCATCGCGTCGTAGGCGCGGGCGTAGGCGGCGGGGTCCGGCGGGACGATGGCGATGTCCGGGTCGAGCGTGCGGGCGTCGCGCAGGGGCATGCCGGGGCGGATGCCGTGGGCGGTGGCCTCGTGCGAGCATTCGATGATCTCGCCGCTGCCGGGGGGTGGCTCGCCGATGGCGAGGGGGTGGCGGGCGAGGCCGGGGTCGCGCTGGCGTTCGAGCGCGATGCGGAAGTTGGGGACGGTGACGCAGGCCAGACGCATGGCCGGCTCCGTTCGGGAGATGCGCCCTCGTCGTGCCGGAGAGGTGGCCGGCCGGCAGCGGGAGAAGCTGCCGAGAGGGTTGAGGCGATCATATAGAACAGATGTACGGGAGTCAAGAACAAACGAGCGGATCGCGCGGCGGGAGCGTTGCGATCCGTCAAGTAGCGCGTGCGAGGGCAGCGGTGGCGGCGATGGTAAGGCGCCCGCGTGGGGCATCTATCGCGATGGCCGTGCATAACGTAACATCGGTGAGCCTGAATCACATTCATGCTCAAGGAGGACGACGGTGGCGGACCGCAAGGCGCTCGCACAGCAATTCATGAAGCTGCAGCAGGAGCAGAAGACGGACGAAGCCGTGGCGATGCTGGCCGAGGACGTGACGGCGAGCAACCCGATGACGGGCGTGCAGACCGGCAAGGCGGCCGTCGAGGCCGGGATCCGCAGCCAGCCGGCGGGCGGCGGCGGCTTCACCATCGACTGGCAGGAGCCGACCGAGGAGGGCGACACCGTCTCGATCATCGGCACGGGCTCGCCGTTCGGGCCGATCAAGATCCAGCTCGGGTTCAACGACAAGGACCAGATCAACAAGATCGAGATCGGCCTGGCGATGTAGGGGAGCGCCGTGAGGCTGGAAGGGGCGTACGCGCCGAACGCGCTGAAGTTCGCGGCCGGCCAGGTCGAGCTGTGCGAGAAGAGCGGCGGCCGCGAGGGCACGACGCTGCAGGGCAAGCCCGTCGTCATCACACGATGCGGGGGAACAAGACGGGGAAGACCCGCAAGGTGCCGCTGATGCGCGTCGAGCACGGCGGCACGTACGCCATCGTCGCATCGATGGGCGGCGCGCCGAAGCACCCGGCCTGGTACTACAACGTGCGCGAGGACCTGGAGGTGCGGCTGCAGGACGGCCCGGACGCGTACGAGATGCGCGCGCGGGACGTGCACGGCGACGAGAAGGCGCAGTCGTGGGGGCGCGCCGCCGAAGCGTGGCCGGCGTACGCGGCGTACCAGCAGCGGACGGAGCGGGCGACCCCGGTGTTCGTGCTGGAGAAGCGCTGATTGACATGAGCGTTGACAACGCGCCTAAGAGTCAATAGCATCGCTTCCTGCAGGTGATGCGAAGTGACTGAACGCGCGCAACCGCCGACGCTGCTATGCCGGGAATGCCTCACGGCTCGTGACGAGCGGGACCGGTACTGCCGCACGTGTGGTGCCGGGCCCGACGCGGTCCACCAGGTCTACGCTGGGCCCGCGGGCGCGCATGGGCTTGCCGCGCCGCCCGGACGGCGAACGAAGTCCCTTCCCTGGCTCGCCGGTAGCGTCACCGTCGCACTGCTCCTCGCGACGATCGCCGCTGGCGTTCTTGCATACGTGAACTATGAACGTGCCGGGGACTGGGAGAGGCGAAGCAGAGACTGGGAGGGTCGCGCCAGAGCATCGGAGGAACAGGCGAGAGTGCTGCAGGAGAAGCTCGAGGAGACGGAATACCACCTCTCGCTGACGCGGATAGCGCTGGACAACTCGGAAGAGGACCGCGCCAACCTGCAGATACGGATCGATGATCTCGCGGGCGAGAAAGCGAGTGCTGAGGATCGACAGCGTGTGGCGGAGGCTGAACGAGATTCCGCGGTGTACGTGGCGAACGTCGCAAGTACGGCGGCGAGCGACGCACGGCAATGCCTGAGTGACATCAGCGTCGCGCTGGATGCGATTGTCTCTTACGCATCCGCTTCGTACATCAACCTGTTAGTCGACGTCGCGGTGGCGTCCTGCGGCCAGGCCGATGCGTCCTACGCTCAATTCATCAGTGCGGTTAGTTGAGCGGCTCCCGGTCGCGGCATGCGCGATCTCGTTTGTTGTGGCGTCCGGATGTGCGAGCGGACCACCGCCGGCTCCGCCGCCTCCCATCACTGTTGCGGCCGCCGCGACGCGGGACAGTGTGCCGCCGGCGGCGCCGGCCACCGGCGGGCCGAACGCGCTGGAAGCGGACCGGCGGGCGCGCGAGATATCGTTGCGCGTACGCAACCTGGACTGCCGGAGCCTTGGCGTGGGCTCGGCCGTTGCTATAGGTGAGAGCTTGATCGTCACCAACCGCCATGTCGTCGAAGGAGCGCGGTTGCTCGAAGTGACGACGTGGGACGGGCGAACGTTCACGGTCGAGACGTCCGAGGTGGCGCTGGGACAGGACCTCGCCGTGTTACGGGTTGGTGCTGACCTGCCTGCCACCGCGGTCCGCGGCGCGGAACCCGCGCCGGGCGATGAAGTCTTTGCGGTCGGATTTCCGGGAGGCGGCCCGTTCGAGCGGCTGCGTGGCCGTGTTGTCGATTACGTGGATGGGTCGGTGTTCGGCGAGGCTGGCCGGGTGATGCGGGTCACGATACCGGTCCGGCAGGGCAACTCGGGTGGCGCAGTCCTCAACGGCAGAGGCGAGATGGTAGGTGTGGTCTTCGCGATTGAGCGACGCACAGGCCACGGCCTCGTTATCCCTATCAGCGGCTTGGACGCCGCGGTCGAACGGAGCGCGTTCGTCCCAGCTACTCAGGGTTGTTGAGCGTTCATCACGGCTCCGCGACCACGGGGTTCTCCAGGGCGCCGATGCGCTCGACCTCCACGCGGACGGTGTCTCCGGGCTTCATGAACAGCGGTGGCTTGCGGGAGACGCCGACGCCCGCGGGCGTGCCGGTGAAGACGACATCGCCCGGCTCCAGCGTGAACGCCGTGGAGATGTACTCGATCAGCGCCGGGATGCCAAAGATGAGGTGCTTCGTGTTCGAGGACTGCACCAGCTCGCCGTTGAGGTACGTCTTGATGCCGAGCGCGTGCGGGTCGGGGATGTCGTCGCGCGTGACGATCCACGGGCCGATGGGGCCGTGGGTATCAAAGCCCTTGCCCATCATCCACGTCGGGTTATGGGACTGCCAGTCGCGGACGGAGACGTCGTTGCCGATGGTGTAGCCGGCGACGTACTCGAGCGCGTCAGCAGCCGTGATGTGGCGTCCGCGCCGGCCGATGACGAAGCAGAGCTCGCCCTCGTAGTCGACGGCTTCGCTGGCGCGCGGGACCTGCACGGGCATGCCGGGGCCGGTGATGCAGGTCGAGACCTTCGAGAAGACGATGGGGCGCTGCGGCAGCGGCTGGCCGCCCTCCGCCGCATGGTCGCGATAGTTGAGGCCGATGGCGAGCGCCTTGCCGGGGCGGGGGACGGGCGCGTCGAGGCGCACGAGGTCCGCGTCGAGGACGACGACGGCTGCGGGCGGCGCGCCGGCGAGCGCGTGGCGGGCACGCGCGAGGCCGTCTTCGCCGAGGGCGAGGAGCTGGAGCATGTCGGCCGGCAGCGCGCCGTCCGTCGCCCGCGCGAGGTCGACGAGACGGTGGTCGTCGAGCATGGCGCCGGTGCGGCGTTGGTCGCCGGCGCGGTAGGTCACGAGTCGCACGGTCACGCCCCCTTTCGTCGCGGATGCCCGATCGCTGTGCGGTGTCTACCATTAGACCCGCAACGAGCGTGGACAGGAAGGACGGAGGAGATGCAGGCAAGCGAAGAGCAGCGCGCGTTCTTGGAGGCAAACCGGCTGTGCGTCGTCGGGATCGGGCGTGGCCCGCGGGCGCCGCACCTGTCGCCGGTGTACTACGTGCTGGACGGCGACGACATCCTGATCTCGACGACGGCGTCGCGGTTCAAGGCGAAGGCCGTGCGGCGGGGCGCGCCGGTGAGCGTCTGCGTGCTGGCGGAGTCGTACCCGTTTCCGTACCTGCTGGTGGAGGGAGAGGCGGTGGTCGAGGACTCGGGCGCGGCGGAGCTGATGATGAAGATCGGCGCGCGCATGACGGGGAATCCGGTGCCGGAGACGGCGCGGCCGGTCATCGAGCAGCGGGCGAGGGACGAGGGGCGCGTGGTGCTGCGGCTGCGGCCGTCGCGCTTCGTGTCGACGATGCCGCTGACGCAGAAGCAGGCCTAACCTCGCGGCGTGATGCGAAGCTGATGGGCGGCCTTCTGCAGGTACAGTCGCTCGTTGATTTGGCCTCGGGTGCTTCTTGCAGCGGCGTTTCTGGCCCGGCGGCTGTCTCGATTCCTGTCGCGCCGGGAGGCGAAGCCGTGAGTATGGCGACCAGCCACGGCCACCGCGTATCCGTTGTTCCGGGCGCTTATCCGCGGGTCTACACGGTGCGCTCTTCATGTTCGTCGCTGCCCTGACGGTGCTCATCGAGTAGCAGCGACTCCGCCTCTGCTCCGTCAGCCGCTGCTACCATGAGCGCATGCTGTATGCGGAGGGCGTGGTGCGGACGTTCGGCGCGCGCGACGTGCTGGACGGGGTGGAGTTCATCGTCTCGTCGGGTGAGCGGGCGGGCCTGGTGGGGCCGAACGGCGCCGGCAAGTCGACGCTGCTGAAGCTGCTGGCGGGGGAGGACCAGCCGGACGCGGGCCGCTGCGGCTATCGCGGCGACTCGCTCGGCTACTTGCGGCAGGAGGCCGGGCTCGAGAGCGAGCGGCCGCTGTTCGAGGAGATGTGGACGGCGTTCCCCGAGGCGCGCGCGATCGAGCGCCGGATCGAGGAAGTGAGCGCGGCGATCGAGGCCGGCGACGGCGACATCGACGCGCTGGTGGAGCGCCAGGGGCGCCTGTTCGAGGAGTTCGAAGCGCTCGACGGCTACCGCATCGAGCGGCGCATCGGGCGCGTGCTCGACGGGCTGGGGTTCGGGCCGGGTGACCGGCAGAAGCTGTGCG
>DATMAH010000281.1:0-17350 GCA_035583735.1 Dehalococcoidia bacterium | reverse complement strand
TCGGCCGCGGCGACGCAGTTGTCGCACTGGCTGCAGCCGCCCAGCTCCTCCGCCTCATCCCCGAAGTAGCGCAGGATGGCGTCGTGCCGGCACTCCGCCGTCTCGGCGTAGGCGATGATCGCGCGCAGAAGCTCGCGGCGGCGCAGCGCCTGCTCCGGGCCGAGCGTCTCGTCTGTGGCGATGAGCTTGAAGCGCCAGGCGATATCCGGGTCCGACACGAAGAGCAGGCCGTACGCCGGCTCGCCGTCCCGCCCCGCGCGGCCCACCTCCTGGTAGTACGCCTCGAGCGACTCCGGGATGCCGTGGTGCACCACCAGCCGGATGTCGGGACGGTCGATGCCCATGCCGAAGGCGTTCGTCGCACAGACGACGTCGAGCTTGCCGGCCTGGAACTTGTCGGCGACGGCCTGCCGGTCCGGGCCGGACATGCCGGCGTGGTAGTAGTCCGCCCGCCAGCCGGACGCGCGCATCGCCTCCGCGACGTCTTCCGCGCCGCGCCGCGTGTGCGTGTAGATGATCGCCGTGCCGTTGCCGCCGCCGGACTTCCGCAGCACGCGTCGCAGCTCGCGCTCGATGCGCTTCTCCTTCGCCTTCGGCCCGCTCACCTCCTCGACCGAAAGACGCAGGTTGTGGCGGGCGAAGCCACGCAGGATCTGGTGCGCCTCCGGCATCCCCAGCTTCTCGACGATCTCGCCGCGCACCAGCGGCGTCGCTGTCGCCGTGCAGGCGATGATGCGCTTCGGCTGCATGCGGGCGATGAAGTCGCCGATCTGCAGGTAGTCCGGGCGAAAGTCGTGCCCCCACTGACTGATGCAGTGCGCCTCATCGACCGCGACGAGCGAGAGCGGCACGCGGCGCAGCACGCCATCGACGAAGCGGTCCGACGCCAGGCGCTCAGGCGCGACGTAGAGCAGCTTCACCTCGCCGCCCAGCACCATGTCGATGCGGCGGTCGTTCTCCTCCGCCGGCAGCGTCGACGCCAGGTACGTCGCCGGGACGCCGCGCGCGGTGAGGGCGCGCACCTGGTCGTCCATCAGCGCGACGAGCGGCGTGATGACGAGCGCGACGCCTGGCAGGTCGATGGCGGGCTGCTGGTAGCACATCGACTTCCCGCCGCCCGTCGGCGCGACGACGAGCACCTTGCCGCCGCCGTGCTCCAGCTCGCCGATCGCCTCGCGCTGCCAGTCGTAGAGTTGCATCCCTGCCTCCGTCGCTCAGTCCCTGCGTCGCCGTCCCGTCAACTCGTCATGTCACGCCGTCGTCCGGTCCCACCGGCGTCCATCTCCGCTTGCCGTCCGTCTCCGTCATGTACCCCAGGCCCGGGAAGTCGCAGTGCACGGCGATGATGAGATCGCGGCGGGCGATCGCCTCGGCGACGACCCTCTTCTTCGTCTCCATCGCCTCCAGCGGGTAGAGGTCGAACGACGACACCCAGGCCGCGCGCTCGAGCTGTGCCGGATGCTGCACCATGTCGCCGATATAGACCGCGCGCTCCCCCCCGGACGCCAGCACGACCGCGGCGTGGTCCGTCGTGTGCCCCGGCGCTGGGACGATGGTGATCTCGTCGGTGACGCGCTGTTCGCCATCCACCAGCTCGAGCTGGCCGGACGCGGCCAGCGGCTCGACGTTCTCGGCGAAGTACGTCGCGCGCGTGCGCTCGTTGGGGTGCAACGCCGCCTCGTACTCGCCACGCTGGATGTAGTAGCGGGCGCGCGGAAACGTCGGCGCGTACGAGCCATCGGGCTGGCGGCGCGTGTTCCAGCCGCAGTGGTCGGCGTGGAGGTGCGTGTTGATGACGACGTCGACGTCGGCAGGGCCGACGCCGGCCGACGTCAGCTCGTCGAGCAGCGTGACGCCGCCGGGGCGCTCCGTCTGCGACAGCGGCCGCTCCTTCTCGCCGACGCCCGTCTCAATCAGCACCGTCTTGCCCTGCGACTCGAGCAGGAGCGAGTTGAGGCCGAGTGCCATCTGGTAGCGCGCGTTTAGCTCGATACCCAGCCGCTCCCACATCACGCGCGGGACGATGCCGAAGACGGCGCCGGCATCCTGGTAATAGACGCCGTCCGTCAGGATGCGCAGGCGCAGGGCGCCCAGGCGATGCGACGCAGGCACGGACCCTCCGTACTAGAACGCTTGTGCGAATAGTACGGGCGCGCGTCCGGCGCGTCAATCAGCGCCGGTCCGGCCCCCTCACCTCGCCCGCAGGCCGAAGCGGTCGGCGAGCGCCCAGCCCGCCGGGAGCAGCAGCGACGCCGACACGATCTTCGCCAGGTCGCCGGCGATGAAGGGCCAGACGCCGTAGTCCATCGCCGTGCTCCACGAGATCGGCGTGCCGACGATGGCGAACTGCTGGTGCAGCCAGATGACGCCCGGGACGTAGAGCGCGGCGTTGGCGAGCACCATCGGCAGGACGATCCAGCGCGAGCGGTCCCAGCCGCGCTCGGCGAACCAGCCGACGATGTAGGCGGCGACGATGAAGCCGAAGATGTAGCCCCCGGACGCCGTCGCGATGGCGCCGACTCCGCCGGTGCCGCCGGCGAAGACCGGCATCCCCGACGCACCCTCGGCCAGGTATGCGACCATCGTCGCCGCGCCGAGGCGGCTGCCGTAGAGCGCGCCGACGAGCATCACGGCGAGCGTCTGGCCGGTCACCGGCACCGTGCTGAAGCTAAAGCGATAGCTGAACTGCGCCGAGATGGCGACGAGCGCGCTGCCCGCCGCGACCAGCAGCACCGTGCTGAGCCACGATCGCGGCACAAATCGCCACGTCAGCGTGTTTGCGCCGGTAAAGGTCGCAGAGTTGATCACGGATTCCCTCCCGGAGGCTGCCTCGCGTGCGGCGGCATTCTGACCGCGGCGCGCCCGACGCGGAAGGGTACGTTTGTACTATGCGGTGCCCTCCGCACAGGCGCGGGCGGCGTCCGCCAGCGCCGCCGTGCGGCCGGCGCCGACGAGGTCGAGGTTCAGCGCGTTCGTGACGAAGGCGAACGCCAGCCCGACCTCCGGGTCGCACTGCCCGAGCGATCCGCCGGCGCCCGGGTGCCCGAACGCCGTCACCCGCGGTCCCTGCGGCCAGCCGTCCGATCCCCCGTTCATGTAGCCGAGCGACCAGTGCACAGGGAGCACGAGGACGCGGTCGGGCCGGTACGTCTGACGCTCCGACATGATGCGCACGCGCTCGGCCGAGAGCAGGCGCACGCCGTCCAGCTCGCCGCCGCCCGCCAGGCACGCATACATGCGGGCGAGCGCGCGCGCCGACATCACGCCGTTCGCCGCGGGCACCTGCGCCTGGTGCCCCGCCGGCGAGTCGATGACGTCGCCGAAGTTCCCCAGGTTCATCCCCAGGGCGCGCGCCGCCAGCGACTCCGGCCCGAAGAACGCCGCGCGCTGCTTCTCCATCTCCGGCGTCAGCTCCACGACCGACGTCAGTTTCGCGATGCGCGGCTCATGCTCCGGACGCGTGCCGATGTGGATGTCGTCGGCGATGCCGAGCGGCGCCGCCACCTCCTCGCGGAAGAACTGGCCGACGGAGCGGCCGTCGACGCGCCGCACGATCTCGCCCGCGAGCCACCCGAAGTTGAGCGCGTGGTAGCCGCTGTCCGTCCCCGGCTCCCACACCGGCTCCAGCGACTCCATGCCGCGCACCATCGTCTCCCAGTCGAGCACGTCCTCGGCCGTGACGCCGTCCGGAAGCTGCGGGATGCCCGCCTGGTGCGTCAGCACGTGACGGACGGTGATCGCCCCCTTGCCGTTCGACGCGAACTCCGGCCAGTACTTGGACACCGGCACGTCGTAGTCGACCAACCCGCGGTCGGCGAGGATGTGCACACAGGTGGCCGTCAGGCCCTTCGTGACGGAGTAGCAGAGCGCCATCGTGTCGCCGTCCCACATGCGGCCGCTGCCCCGCTCCGCCTCGCCGCCCCAGATGTCGACGACCGGACGGCCCCGGTGATACACGCATACCCCCGCGCCGATGTGCATCCCCTCCGCGAACTGCCGCTCCAGCAGGTCCCGCACCGGCTCGAATCCCGCCTCAACACGCCCGCTCACCGTCATCCGTGCGCCCTCCTCGCGGCGTCCCGGCGCCAGGCCACCTGGCCGCCCGGCCACTATTGTCGAGCAGCGCACGCGTAGGCGGAACCCGCGTACGCCGTCCGGTCACTGCCCTGCCGGGGCGGCGCTGATACGATGCGGCAGGCAACCCAGATCGACGGAGGCAACGATGAGGCTCGAGGGGAAGACGGCGCTCATCACCGGCGCCGGCAGCGGCATAGGGCGCGTGGCCAGCGTCATGTTCGCGCGCGAGGGCGCCAACGTCATCGCCGCCGACATCGACGAGCAGGCGCTCGACGTGACCGCCGACCTGGTGACCGAGGCGGCACAGGGCAGCCTGCTGCCGGTGCTGGGCGACGTATCGCTGGACGACGATGTCGAGTCGTGGGTGCGGGCGGGCATCGACGAGTACGGCAAGATCGACGTCCTCTACAACAACGCCGGCATCTTCCCGGAGGACGACCGTTCCGTCGTCGAGATGGACGAGCGCACGTACCAGCGCGTGATGGACGTGAACCTCAAGGGGACGATGCTGTGCTGCAAGCACGTCATTCCCGAGATGGTGAGGTCCGGCGGCGGCTCCGTCATCAACGTCGCCTCGTTCGTCGCGCTCGTCGGCTGCACCGTGCCGCAGGACGCCTACACGGCGAGCAAGGGCGCCGTGCTCGCGCTCACGAAGTCGCTCGCGGTGCAGTTCGGCCGGCACAACGTGCGCGTCAACGCCATCTGCCCCGGCCCCATCCTCACGCCGCTCCTCGCCGACCTCTTCCCCAACGAGGAGGAGAAGATGAAGCGGCTGAACCGCATCCCCATCGGCCGCTTCGGGCTGCCGGAGGACATCGCCTACGCCGCCCTGTACCTGGCGTCAGACGAGTCGACCTGGACGACGGGCACAGAGTTCGTCGTCGACGGCGGCATCTCGATCAATTACTTCTAGCCGCGGCCCGCGAGCTCACTCACGATCGCGACCATCTGCGCGGGCGTCACGATCTCGATGCCGTGATAGTCACCGAGCTCGAGGAGGTCCTTATCACCGGAGACGATGTAGTCGGCGCCCCCGGCTAGCGCCGCGGCCAGGACATGATCGTCGTCCGGGTCGCGGGTCACCTCCTCGGCGTAGACGGCGTCGGCGATCAGTGCGACGTCCCTGAGTTCTGCGACGAGCGATCGAGCCTCGCCGGTGGTGAGGGCGAGATAGCGGCGCAGCCGCGGGTACGCGAGGACGCGCTCGAGTTCCGCCAGTAACGCCGGCGATACAACGACCTCGAGCCGGCCGTCTCGCCAGGCATCCAACAGCGCACCGGGCACGCTCGCGCGCCGGACCAGCGCGCTGACGAGCACATTCGTGTCGAGGACGACGCGCATTTAGCGCTTGCGGCCGCGCCGCCCCGCGCGGGCCTCACGCACCGCTTCGTCGATCGTGCGCGCGAGATCTTCGTCCGGGACGTCCCGCGCACGATCCGCCAGTTCGTCGACCCTGCGAAACAGCCGCTCTCGCGCGCGCTGCATCGCCTCGTATCGCTCAGGTGAGATGACGACGGCCATCGTCCGGCCTGCGCGCTCGATGATCACTTCGTCGCCGCGATACCGGACCCCGTCCAGCACCTCGCCGAACCGCTGCCTGGCTTCCATCGCCGTGATGCGCCGCTTCATCTCACACTCCTCGGGTCGCCACGCTCTGTCATATCAATCATATCAATCATATCAACCATGTCGGCGGTCGCCGCTGCCGCCACCGCTGGGGATCCGCCGGCGGCCCCAGGCTGCCACTACAATCTCACCATGGACGAGCATGCCCTTCGCACGC
This sequence comes from Dehalococcoidia bacterium, assembly GCA_035583735.1. Taxonomy (GTDB): domain Bacteria; phylum Chloroflexota; class Dehalococcoidia; order DSTF01; family JACRBR01; genus DATMAH01. The sequence continues at coordinate 11,490 of DATMAH010000281.1, read as the reverse complement.
TGGAGTACGACAAGGTCCTCGCCCGGCTGGCCGCACGGACGGCCTTCTCCGCCGGCCGGGAGCTGGCGCTCGCCCTCCAGCCCTCCACGGACGTGCGGGAGGTCGTCCAGCGGCAGCGCGAGACGGCCGAGGCGCGCCGCCTGCTGGAGCTCGCGCCGCGCACCGGCATGGGCGGCTGCCACGACGTGCGGCCGCAGGCCGAGAAGGCCGCGCGCGGCGGCGTGCTCCTCCCCGATGAGCTGCTGAACATCGCCACGACGCTGGAACGCGCGCGCGAGCTGAAGTCGTCGATCTCGCGGCTGTCCGAGGAGCTGCCGCTGCTCGCCGAGAGCGTCGAGGCGATCGAGCCGCAGCCGCGCATCATCGAGGACATCAACCGCAGCATCAACCAGCGCGCGGAAGTGACGGACCAGGCCAGCCCCGCGCTCGGCGCCATCCGCCGCGAGGTGCGCGCGCTGCACGACCGCCTCTACCAGCGCATGCAGGAGATCCTGGCGAACGCGCTGTCGAAAGGCATCGCGCAGGAACCCATCATCACCATCCGCGACGGACGCTACGTGATCCCGGTGAAGGCCGACATGCGCGGCCAGATGAAGGGCATCGTGCACGACGTCTCCGGCACCGGGGCGACCGTCTGGCTCGAACCGCTGACCGTCGTCGACCAGGCGAACCGCTGGCGCGAGGCCCAGCTCGAAGAGGAGCGCGAGGTGGAGCGCGTGCTGCGCGCGCTCAGCGCGGCCATCGGCGCCGCGGCCGAGGCGATCGTGATCGGCGTGGAGGTGCTGGCGCATCTCGACGTGGCCCTGGCGAAGGCGGCGTTCGCCGACGAGATCGGCGCGCACGAGCTGCCGTACGCCGGCGAAGAGCAGCCGTGGGTCGTCGAGGCGCCGGCGCAGCTCCACCTGCTGAACGCGCGGCACCCGCTGCTCAAGCCGCCCGTCGTGCCCGTGACGGTGACCGTCGGCGGCACCTACCGCGTCCTGCTCATCACGGGACCAAACACCGGCGGCAAGACGGTGGCGCTGAAGACCGCCGGCCTGCTTTCGCTGATGGCGCAGGCCGGCCTGCCCGTCCCCGCCGACCGGGGCTCCCGCATCCCCGTGTTCGATTCGATCTTCGCCGACATCGGCGACGAGCAGAGCATCGAGCAGTCGCTCTCGACGTTCAGCAGCCACATGACCAACATCATCCGCATCGTCTCGGCAGCGGGGCCGAAGAGCCTCGTGCTGCTCGACGAGCTGGCCGCAGGCACGGACCCCACAGAGGGCTCGGCGCTGGCGCGCGCGGTGCTGAACCGCCTGCTCGCCACCGGCGCGCTTACCGTCGCGACCACGCATCACGGCGAGCTGAAGGCGTTCGCCCACGACACGGAGGGCGTGATGAACGCGTCCGTCGAGTTCGACGTGGAGACGCTCTCGCCGACGTACCACCTGTCGATCGGCCTGCCCGGACGCAGCAACGCGCTCGAGATCGCGCAGCGGCTCGGCATGCCGGCGGAGATCATCGCCGACGCGCGCTCATCGATCGGTGCCGGCCAGCTGCAGGTGGAATCGCTGCTGTCCGATATCCGGCGCGAGCGCGAAGAGGCGGCGACGGCCCGCCGCTCGGAGGAGGTCGCGCGGCGCGAGGCCGAGGAGATCCGCGAGCGCCTCGAGGAGAAGCTCGACCGCATCGACGAGGAGCGCGAACGCGTGCTCGAACAGGCGCGGCGCCAGGTCGACGAGGAGGTGCGGCGCGCGCGCACGCTGATCGCCGAAACGGAGAAGGAGGTCGAGCGGCAGCGGCTCGCGGCGGCGCAGAAGAAGCTGCAGGAGGCATCGGAGGAGGCGAAGCGGCTCGCGGAGCGCTTCGAGCAGCGGAAGCGTCCGCGGCGCGAACGGCGGCCGCGCCGCGCCGAGACCGTGCCGGCGGGCCCGCCGCCGGAGGAGATCGAGGCCGGCGACCTGGTCTGGCTGCGTGGCATGGACCGCTGGGGCGAGGCGGTGGGCCCGCCCGACGACCGCGGCGAGGTGGAGGTGCGTCTCGGCCCCCTGCGCAGCCGCATCCGGCTCGCGCAGGTGGAGAAGGTGCAGCGGCCGTCGCCGTCAGAGGCGCACGGCCCCGTGCGCATCGACGTGACACCGCCGCGCGCCGTGCCGCCGGAGATTGAGGTGCGCGGCCAGACGGTCGACGAAGCGATGCCGACGGTGGACCGCTACCTGGACGAGGCGTTTCGCGCGGGGTTGCCGTGGGCGCGCATCGTCCACGGCAAGGGCACCGGCACGCTCCGGCGCGAGGTGCGGACGATGCTGGCAAAGCACCCGCTCGTCAAGTCGTACGAGGAAGCGCGGCCCGAGGAAGGCGGCGAAGGCGTCACCATCGCCCACCTGGCGACATAGTGGAGTACTTCGGCGATTTCCGTGGACGTCGCATACGGCTCACGGACGCGCGGCGCGCTCATCTGCTTGAAGCGCATCCTGAGATGGTTGACGCGTTCCCGCACATCGCGGAAACGCTTGCCCGGCCGCTCCTCGTTGTACAATCAGTACGTGATCCGGAAGACTCCTCTATCACGAGCGGATCACGCATGCACGACTCGGGGATCGATACCTTTGCGTCGTGGTGGTCGACCGCGAAGACGCCTTCATTTTGACGGCGTATCTCGCGGACAGGCCAAACGCGCGTGAGGTGCGATGGCGGAGAGAGTAGTCCGGGTGTGGTTCGATCGAGAGGGCGACGTTCTCGAGGTGCTGTTCGAACAGCGGGAAGGCTACTTCCGCCAGACGAACAACGATCAGGTGATGGAGAAGGTTGATGCGGAGGGGAACGTCATCGGCTTTTCCGTCACGAAGGTGAGTAGCGTCTCGGCTACCCCGCTCGAACTTTCACTGAAGTAGCCGCCGGTGAAGATCACCGTACTCGCCGGCGGCGTGGGCGCGGCGCGCTTCCTCGAAGGCCTGCTGCAGGTTGTCGCGCCGGAAGACGTCACCATCGTCTCCAATACCGGCGACGACGACGAGTTCTTCGGCCTGCACGTCTCTCCCGATATCGACACCGTCATCTATACGCTCACCGGCGCCATCGACGCGGAGAAGGGCTGGGGGCTCGCCGACGAGTCCTACACCGCGCTGCGGGCGCTCGCCCGCTTCGGGTACGAGACGTGGTTCAACCTCGGCGACCGCGATCTCGCGACGCACGTGCACCGGACGCAGCTCCTCCGCGCCGGCGCGACGCTGTCCGAGGCGACCGCGTCGGTGGCCTCGGCGTTCGGCCTGCGCGCGCGTCTGCTGCCGATGAGCGACGACCGTGTGCGGACGCTCGTCGAGACGGCATCCGGCGAGGTGCTGGCGTTCCAGCGCTACTTCGTGCAGCGGCGCACGGAGGACGCCGTCATGGCCGTGCGCTTCGATGGCATCGAGCAGGCGCGCCCCGCCCCCGGCGTGCTCGAAGCGCTCACGGCAGCCGACGCCGTGATCGTCGCGCCGAGCAACCCCGTCGTCAGCATCGGCCCGATGCTGGCGATCGCCGGCGTGCGAGACGCCTTGCGCTCGTCCCCGGCACGCATCGCCGCCGTCAGCCCGATCATCGGCGGCCGGGCGATCAAGGGACCGGCCGACCGCATGATGGCGACGCTCGGGATGGAGCCGAGCGCGGCCGGCGTCGCGGAAGCGTATGCGGACTTCCTCCACGTGCTCGTCATCGACGAGGAGTACGCGGCGCTCGCCGGACGCGTCGCGGCCACGGGCATGCGGGCGCTAGTGGCGCAGACCATCATGCGCGGGCCCGCCGAGAAGCGGGAACTGGCCGAAGCGGTGCTCCGCGCGCTTCAATGAGCGGGTGAGAGCAGTCCTGATCCCCGTGAAGTCCCTCCGCGACGCGAAGACGCGCCTCGCCGATGCGCTCGATGCGCGGGCGCGTTCCGAGCTGGTGCTGGCGATGCTCACGGATGGCATAGAGGCGTGCCTGCTCTCCGGCGTGTTCGATATCGTGTGCGTGATCAGCGACGATAGCGAGGTGCTCTGGCACGCGCGCGAGCTGGGCGCGAAGCCGCTGGCCGAACCGGCGATGCGCTCCGGGCTCAACGAGAGCCTCACCTTCGGCCAGCGCTACATGGCGCGGCGCGTCGCCGTCGACGAGCTGCTGATCCTGCCGGCCGACGTCCCGCTCGTGCAGCCGGACGACGTCTGCGCCGTCGCCGAGGCGCTCGCCGGCGGCCCTGAACAGCACGTCGTCATCGTCCCGGCGCGTGACGGCGGCACCAACGCGCTCGCCCTCCGCCCGCCGGAGGCGATCCCGATGTCGTTCGGAGCGGACAGCGCCACCGCCCATCGCATGGCCGCCGAGCGCGCCAGGGTCGCGGTGACGGAGCTGGCGATCGCCCGGCTCGCCTTCGACGTGGACGATGTGGCAGACGTCGATGCGCTGCCATCGCTTCCCGTCGGTGGCGCGACGCTGGGCTGGCTGCAGGCACGCGCGCACCACGCCGCGCTGGACGGAGGCCGCTGATGGACGCGCTCGACGCCATCCGCACGAGACGCTCGCTGCGGCAACTCGCCGGCCGTCCGGTGCCGCATCATCTGCTCGACGAGCTGCTCGAGGTGGCGTGCCTGGCGCCGGCGCCGCACCACACGCGACCGTGGCGCTACGTGATCGTGCAGCCGCGCTCCCGCGCCGCGCTTGCGGAGGCGATGGGCAAGGCGTGGCGCGCCGACCTCGAACGCGACGGCCATCCGCCCGAACTGATCGACCGGTTGCTGCGGAAGTCGCACCGCCAGATCACCGCCGCACCGGCGCTGATCCTCGCCTGCCTGACCCACGAGGGACTGCGCGACTGGCCTGACGAACGCCGCGCGCGCAACGAGTGGGCGATGGCGCAGCAGTCCGCCGGCGCCGCCATGCAGAACGTGATGCTGGCGGCGCACGCGATGGGGCTCGCGTCGTACTGGATCTCTGCGCCGCTGTTCGCGCCGGAGGCGTGCGCGGAGGCGCTCGCGCTGCCCGATGGCTACGTCGCGCAGGCGTTCGTCGTCGTCGGCTACCCGGCCGACGGCGTGGACCCGAAACCTCGCCCCGCCCCCGACCTCTCGCGCCTCATCATCGAACGGTAGCATCGCGTCGCGCGATCGAGACACGTGCACTACGGACGTAGCGCGGACTACGTAGCGCGGGCTTTCCAGCCCGCGCGCTGTCCGAGTCGGCCGACCACGCCGGCGCAAAGACAAACGACGCGCCCACCAAGTGGCGCGGGCCGCTGTCGCGCGAGCCGCGGGGCGCTGTCGCGCGGACTACGTAGCGCGGGCTTTCCGGCCCGCGCGCTCGCCGTCACCTCTCGTCCTGCGCTACCGTTAGAAACCGAACGTAATCATCCATGCACGAGCCATCCGCACTCGAGTACGGATAATCCTCTGCAGAACCCGCGATCCCCGCCTCACACGGGTTCTTGTGCACGTACTCGACGTACGCGTTGAGTTGTTCCAGGGTATGCGCGATGCGATCGTAGAAGCCTTCCTGCCAGATCGCCCCCTTCGTCCCCAACGCGCCGTTGACGCGTCTTGCGACCGAGCCCTTCACTATGCGCATCGTCTGCGTGATCGTGTACCCAGGTGCGGGGACAATCACGAAATGTGCGTGATCCGGCATAAAGACGTACGCGAGGAGCAGGAATGCATACCGCTTGCGCTCGGCTAGGAGCTGTTGCACCGCGAGTCCTGCAACGGCGCCTGAGAAGACGGAGCGGCGCGCGCGCGTGCTGACAAAGTACGGTGTGTTCGGAAGGTGTACATGCGGCGGGCGGCGAACGGTGTAAGACACGGCGGACGTTCGGTAACGCATGCAACGGCGCTCCCACGGATAAGCACCATCCTACGAGCTCGGTGCCTCGCGCGGGTACTGAGGGCCTCTGCTCGATGCCGACGCGCGGGCTCGAAAGCCCGCGCTACTGTAGCGCTGGCTTTGCGGCACGCGCTTTCCGAGTCCGCCGGCCATGCTGGCGCGAAGACAGACAGCATGTTCGCCACGGCGGCTACGCCCACGATAGCGCGGGCCTTCCAGAGGGGCGCGAATCCACCGTGACTCAACCGCGTATCGCAGCCGTCGGGCAGACGAACAGAAGTGCTGATATGATGGCGCCGGAGGCCCCATGACGCCCGCCGCGCCCGAACCCTGCACACCCGAAGAGCGCGACATCCTCGCCCGCTACTTCACCGACGTCGATGGCGACGTGTTCGCGCTCGTGAGCCTTCCCGATGTCGTGAAGGGCGCGCTGTTCTCGCGCTACTCGCGTTCGCCGAAGTCGCTGCGGCGGCTGTTCCTCGACGAGTTCTACGACCCATCGCTCGATGCCGGCTCCGCGAACGCCGTCGGCCTGCAGCGTGCGGAGGAGTTCTACGAGCGTGTGCTCGTCGAGTACGGCGACGACTCCGTCGCGCAGCTCGTCGGCGCGCATGTCGCCGTCGAGAACGCATCGAACGTCCTCACCAAGGTGCTCGAGTGGGGGCGGCTGATGAGTTACCTCGAGCAGTCGACGCGCTACATCCCCTACAACGACAGGCCAAACGGGCGCTGGCGCTATCACACGCCGGCCGAGCTGCACGCATCGCCGCTGCGGCAGCGGTTCGAAGCGGCGATGGACCTCTGCTTCGAGACGTACAGCCGCTGGTTCGAGCCGGTGCAGGAGATGCTGCGCGAGCGGTTCCCAAAGGACCCCCGCGACACGAAATTCGTCTACCGGCAGAGCATCCGCGCCAAGGCGTGCGACATCCTGCGCGGCCTGCTGCCCGCCGCCACCACGGCGAACGTCGGCCTCTTCGGGTCGGCGCAGGCGTTCGAGGCGCTGCTGCTGCGGCTCCAGGCACACCCGATCGCGGAGGCACGCGCCGCGGGCGACGCCATCCTGCGCGAGCTGCGGAAGGTGATCCCCGTCTTCATGCGCCGTATCGACCAGCCAGAACGCGGGCTCGCGTGGTCCGGCTACGTCCGCGACACGGCCGCGGACACGCGCGCCCTCGCCGATTCACTCGACCTGCGGCCGGCGACGCTTTCCGATGGCCCGTCCGTGCGGCTGACCGACTTCGACCCGGACGGCGAGACGAAGGTGATCGCCGCGGCGCTGTACCCGCACGCCCGCGCCGGCGACGCGTCGCTGCTCGACGCCGTCCGCGCGATGCCGCCGGACACGCGCGAGCGCGTGATGCGCGCCTACGTCGGTGAGCGCACGAACCGGCGCCACCGGCCCGGCCGCGCGTTTGAGCGCACGTCGTACCGCTTCGACGTCGTGTCAGACTACGGCGCGTTCCGCGACCTGCAGCGCCACCGCATGCTGACGCTCGACTGGCAGCCGCTCTCGCCCTCGCTGGGCTACGAGACGCCGGACGAAGTGCGCGACGTGGGAGCCACAGCCGACTGGGACGCCGTCATGGCGGCGACGGCATCGCTGTATCAGGCGATCACGGACGCCGGCATGGAGGAGGTCGCGCCCTACGCGGTGCCGATGGCATACCGCATCCGCTACTACATGCAGATGAACGCGCGCGAGGCGATGCACCTGATCGAGCTGCGTACGTCGCTGCAGGGGCACCCGGCGTATCGCTGGGTGGGGCGGGAGATGCTGCGTCTCATCGACGAGCAGGCGGGGCATCACGCCATCGCCGGCGCCATGCGGTTTGTCGGCGCCGACGACCGCGCCCCCGGCCTCGAGCGCCTCGCCGCCGAGCGGGCGAGCGAGGCGAAGCGCAACGCCGTCGGCGCCGGAGGCTAGGGCGCCCACCCGCTCCGCCGCGGGTGCGCGCACCCAACTTCAGGGTTCCCCCCGGCCTCGATTCAGGCGTGTCCCCATCGGCGGCGCCCTGCCACCCCATGGAAGATGATCCCCGGCGCGTGGTTCGCGCGCCCGGAGGTCACGCTGGCAGCCACAGGACAGCGCCCCGAGCTCATGTCAGCGTCCATCGCCGCGACGGCGCCGGCCCCGGCGGTCGCGCGCCGGCGCCACCTCGCGCCACCCATCGCCGCGAACAGCGCACCACGGTCGTTCTACGCGCGCTACGGCAAGCGCGCGCTGGACCTCACGCTGGGGACGCTGATGTTCGTCTCGCTGCTGCCGCTCATCAGCCTCATCGCCGTGGCGGTGCTGATCACGTCCGGCTGGCCCATCTTCTACGCGTCGGAGCGCGTCGGCCGCGGCGGCCAGCCGTTCCGCATGTGGAAGTTCCGCACCATGGTGCGCGACGCCGACGCCGTCTTCGAGCGCTGGAAGGCCACACATCCCGCCCTCGCGCAACAGCTCCTCACGAGCTGGAAGCTGCAGGACGACCCGCGCGTCACCGCGCTCGGGCGCTTCCTGCGCAAGTCCAGCCTGGACGAGTTGCCCCAGTTCTGGAACGTGCTGAACGGCACGATGACGCTCGTCGGCCCGCGCCCGTATCTCTCGCGCGAGTCGCTGGACCCCGCGCTTGAGGAGGCCATTGTCTCGGTGAAGCCGGGACTCACCGGCCCCTTCCAGGTGTGCGGGCGCAAGGGACTGACGCCACTCGCGCGGCAGGCGATGGAGGCCGGATACGCCGAGGACGTCTCGTTCGCGCGTGACGCCGGCTACCTGCTGTGGACGCTGCGCCCGCTGCTGCGGATGGACGGTGACTGATGACGCACATGTTGATTACGTCGCTGAACTACTGGCCGGAGGAGACGGGCATCGCGCCCTACTCCACCGCCGTCGCCGAGCACCTGGCGTCCGTCGGCTACCGGGTCACCGTTGTCGCCGGCATGCCGCACTATCCCCGCTGGCGCGTCGACGCCGGCTACCGCGGGCGCGGCGCGCGCGTCGAGCGCCACAACGGCGTCGAGATCAGGCGGCGCGCGCATTACGTGCCGTCTCGCCAGTCGGCGCTGCGGCGGGCGGCCTACGAGGCCTCGTCGCTCGCGCTGGCACTGGAGGCGGCGCAGGTCGAACACCCGGACGCCGTCGTCGGCATCGTCCCCAGCCTGAGCGGCGGCATCGCGGCGCGCGTGGCCGCCACGCGCTTCCGCGTGCCCTACAGCATCGTCTTCCAGGACCTCATGGGGCCCGGCGCGGCCCAGAGCGGGCTCACGGGCGGGCGCGGCGCGGCGCTGGTGCGCGAAGCCGAAGCCTGGGTGGCGGGGCGCGCGTCCGTCGTCGGCATCGTTGCCGAGGGGTTCCGCCCCTACGTCGAGTCGCTCGGCGTGGCGCCCGAACGCGTCCGCCGCCTGCGCAACTGGGACCGCAGCGAGCCGCCGGCTGTCGCGCGCGAGACGATACGCGCCGAGATGGGTTGGCCGGCCGACGCCATCGTCTGCCTGCACGCCGGCAACATGGGCGCCAAGCAGGGGCTCGAGAACGTCATCGAGGCGGCGCGCATCGCCCAGGCGTCGGGCTCGCCGCTGCTGTTCATCCTGATGGGCGATGGCAATCGTCGCCGGGAGCTGCAGCAGCTCGCATGGCGATACCGTCTCGCCAACGTCCGCTTCGTCCCGCTGCAGCCGGGGGAGCGTTTCTCCAGCGTGCTGGCCGCCGCCGACGTGCTCCTCGTCAATCAGCTCCCGTCCGTCTCGGACATGTCGCTGCCGTCGAAGCTGTCGGCGTACTTCGGGTCCGGACGCCCCGTCGTCGCGGCGTGCGCCGCCGACAGCGAGACCGCCCGCGAGGTCACCGATAGCGGCGCGGGGCTCCTCGTGCCCGCCGCATCCCCCGCCCGCCTGCTCGAGGGCATCATGCGCGTCGCCTCCGACCCGGGGCTTGCCGCGCATCTCGCCTGGCGCGGGCTGACGTGGCGCCACAACGCGCTCTCGGCCGAGCAGGCGCTGCGGGCGTACGAGCAGTTCGTCGCGCAGACGCTGAGCGCGGGGTCGCACGGGCGGGTGCACACGCCGTACCGGGCGCCGCTGCGGGCGACGGCCAGGCCGTCCCGCGCGGCAGCAGCGGTGCCCGACGAGCGGGATCGACGGAGGGCAGCATGATCGACCTGCGACGCAAGCGCGTGATGGTGACGGGCGGCGCCGGCTTCCTGGGACAGCGCGTCGTGCGCGCCCTGGGCGAACGCGGCGCGCGCGTCTTCGTCCCCCGCAGCTTCATCTACGACCTGCGCGAGAAGGACGGCATCCAGCAGGCGCTCGACACCGGCCGGCCGGAGATCATCATCCACCTCGCAGCGGTCGTCGGCGGGATCGGCGCAAACCGCGCCAACCCCGGCCGCTTCTTCTACGACAACGCCATCATGGGCATCCAGCTCAACGAGATGGCGCGCCGTTTCGGCATCGAGAAGATGGTGAACGTCGCGACCGTGTGCGCCTACCCCAAGCACACGCCCGTCCCCTTCCGCGAAGACGACCTCTGGGCCGGCTACCCGGAAGAGACGAACGCCCCGTACGGCCTCGCCAAGAAGATGCTCATCGTCCAGTCGCAGGCGTACCGGGAGCAGTACGGCTTCAACGCCATCTCGCTGCTGCCGGTGAACCTCTACGGCCCCGGCGACAACATCGACCCCGACACCAGCCATGTGATCCCGGCGCTCATCCGCAAGTTCGTCGAGGCGAAGCTGCGCGGCGAGCGCGAGGTGGAGGTCTGGGGCACGGGCAACGCCAGCCGCGAGTTCCTGTACGTCGACGACGCCGCCGAGGGAATCGTCCTCGCGACCGAGCGTTATGACAAGGCAGATCCCGTCAACCTCGGCTCGGGCCGCGAGATCACCATCCGCCAGCTCGTCGACGCCATCCGATCACTCGTTATGTTCGACGGCACGGTGCGCTGGGATACGACAAAGCCCGACGGCCAGCCCCGACGCATGCTCGACGTCTCCCGCGCCCGCGACGAGTTCGGATTCGAGGCGCGCACCTCCTTCGAGCACGGCCTCGCCCGGACGGTCGAGTGGTATCTCGCCGCGATCGCGCCCCAGGCCGCCCGCATGCGGCCCGCCGATGCGCTCAACAGCGCGTCTCCGTCCCAGGCTGAACAGCGACCCGACACGGAGGAGCCACGGCGGCGCGCCGCGTGACGCAATCCGCGGGACTTTCCCGATAGTCCGGTCTTCCGGCCCAACTCAGAATCCGTAGGGGCGGACGGAGCCGCCCGCCGAGCCGAACAGGAGCGACGCATGGAAGCGGCCCGTTTCTGGACCATGGCCCGCCGCTGGTGGTGGCTGATCATCGTCGGCGCGCTGATGACGGCGGCCGCGTACGCCGTCGCCGAGCCGGCGCGGGAGCGCCGCGAGGGCGCTGCGACGTACACGGCATCGGCGGCGCTCTTCGTCTCCCTGTACGACCAGCAGGACGGCGCCGCCGAAGTGGCCGCCCGCACCAGCGGCGACGCCTGGACCATCGACCGCCTCCTCACGTCGTACGCGACGATGATCGAGGGAGAGGCGGTAGCGCAGGCAGTCGCCGACGGGCTCTCGATCGATGTCGCCGGCGCAGACCTCCGCAGCGCGGTCGACGCCGACGTCGTCCCACGCTCGCAGCTTCTCCGGCTGACCACGCAGGCGGCCTCGCCCGCCGACGCGGAGC
>DATMAH010000280.1:0-3060 GCA_035583735.1 Dehalococcoidia bacterium | reverse complement strand
CGGGCGTCTCGGGGTCGCGGATCGAGACGTCGGCGCGCACGCCCATCAGCTCGAGCATGCGGTCGAGCATCTGCGCGGCGAGCTCGGCCTCGTCCTCGATGTACTCGTCGTCGTCGCCGGCGTCGTCGCCGTCCGCGCCGTTCGTTGCTGTTGCAACGGCATCCCCGCCGGCGTCAGCGTCTTCGTCCTCGTCGTCCTCGTCGTCCTCGTCGGCCGCGTCGCTGTCGTCCTCGTCTTCGATGAGGCGGACGCGGACGCGCGCATCGGCGCCGCCGTCCGGTTCGGCGAGGACTTCGACCTCGACCTCGTCGCGGCCGGCGTCGAGCTCTTCCAGCGCGCGCTCGATGGCTTCTTCTACTGTCTTACCGCTTGCCTCGACGGCGTCCATGTCTGTTCCTTCGTCCACTACGCGGGCCGGGTGGTACCGTGGCCCGTCCATCTGGCGTCGTCTCCTGCGCATCGCCATCAGGCGGCGCTTCGGATGCGGGTCCGGGTTTCTTGTCCTTGGCGGGCGCCTGCTTCGCGCCGCGCGCGGGCGCTGTCGCTGCGGGTGCGGGCGCGGGCGCGCCGAGCGAGAAGAGGTTGCGGAGCTGCACGCGGCGCCCCATGTAGAAGTACTGCAGCGTGATGCCGGCGATGTTCGTCACGGCCCAGTAGAGCGCCAGGCCGGAGGGGACGTTGAGGCTGAAGAAGCCGAACATCAGCGGCATCATCCACGTCATCATCTGCGTAGTTTGTTGCTGCTGCAACTGCTGCGGTGACGGGTTGGCGACGGGCGGTGGCGTGATCAGCTTCTGCTGGATGTACATCGTGAGGCCGACGAAGACCGGCAGGATGAGCGTGGCGTCGGCGTCGCCGAGGTCCCAGATGAGGAAGTGGCGCTCGACCGGCACGGCGGTGTGCACGAAGTCGATGGGGTACAGCCGCTGCGAGAGCGTGACCAGGCTTTCGGGCGACTCGCCGACGGAGAAGCTGATCACCTGGTAGAGGGCGATCCAGATGGGGAACTGCACGAGCAGCGGCCAGAGGCAGCCGAGCGGGTTGACGCCGGCCTCGCGGTAGAGCGCCATCATCTCCTGCTGCTGCTTCTTAGGGTCCTTGCCTTTGTACTTCTTCTGGATCTCCTGGATGCGGGGCTGCAGCTCCTGCATCGCCTTGCTCTGCTTGTACTGGCGCGCGGTGAGCGGCCAGGTGATGAACCGCATGGCGATGGTGAAGACGATGATGGCGATGCCGTAGTTGCCGCCGAAGATGCGCGCGAGGGCGACGAGGACGTTGGTGATGGGGATGACCAGGAGCAGGTCAAAGAGGTCGATGAGGAGGTCCATCGATGGCGGGTATCCCTAGTCTGGCAGCCGGACCAGGTCCGGCGGTGTCAGCGTGCCCTCGGCCGAAAGGATGTAGAACTCGCGGTCGCGCGGGACGATGTACACCACCTCGCCGTCCTCCGTCTCGTCCGCGGTGAGGTCGGCGAGGATGCGTGTACCCGCGATGACGGGGCTGCCTCCATCCGGCTCGCCGGACGCCAGGTCCAGCTTGTACACGTTTCCGTTGCGCGCGGCGACGATGAGGCCGCCGCCAGCGATCACCGGAGACGACCGGACCGGTGACCCGGCGTCGAACGCCCAGATCTCGTCGCCGGTCGCGGCGTCCACAGCGTACACCTTACCGTCGAGATTCGCAGCGTAGACGGCGCCGTCGCTGACGAGCGGGGTGGACCAGAACCAGTTGTCGCCGGCGTACGACCAGCGCTGCTCGCCGCTGGCCGCGTCTATCGCATACAACTTGTTGTCGTAGGCGCCGACGTAGACGACGCCGCCGGCCAGCGCCGGGTCGGCGGCGATGGCGGCGCCGGCCTCGAACGACCAGCGCTCCTCTCCGCTTTCGGCGTCGACGGCGTAGGCGGTGCCATCGAGGGACGCCAGATAGACGACGCCTTCGCTGACGACGGGCGTCGACCAGACCTCGCCGTCCGCACGGAACTCCCAGCGCGGCTCGGCCGTCTCGGCGTCGAGCGCGAAGAGTCTGTCGCCGTCGGTGCCGACGTAGATCGTGCCGTCATCGAGCGCGACGCCACTCACCAGGCGGTCGCCCAGGTCGCGCATCCAGCGCGGGCGCCCGGTCGCGGAGTCGAGCGCGAAGAGGACGCCCTTGAACGATGCGGCGTACAGGGTCGCGGTGTCGTCATCGACGGCGATCTGCCCGTAGAAGGCACGCAGGCCGCCGGTGAGCTCGTTCTCGGAGTCGATGATGCCGTCGAGCAGGCTCTTGACGTCGTCGCGCTGGTCCTCAGGTGCGGTGGAGGCGTCGAGGGCGTCCTTGAGCGCGTCGTCGGAGTCACCGCCGACCCGCAGGTCGTCGACCAGGTCGGTGAGGCCGTCGCGCGCGTCGGCGCCGACGTCGAGCGCCTCGACGGCGTCGAGCAGGCGCCGTTCGGCCTCCTCGCTGATGCGCAGCTCCTGGTCGCGCTGGGGCGGGAACTGCCAGACGGGGTTGCGCTGGCCGCGGGGGATGGCGAAGAGCTCGCCGCGGTACGGGACGACGACGAGGGTTTCGGACTGGACGGCGACCGGCTGCGCTGCCGCCCAACCGCGGGCCGCCTCCGTGCCTCCGCAGGCGGAGAGGATCGCCGCAGCGGCCAGCGCGGCCAGCGCGGCGAGCGCGAGTGCCGGGAGCCGGGGGTGGCGTGTCCGCGCGGACGTTTCACGTGAAACATCAGGAGCGGCAGGCGCGGCTTGTCGGGCGGCCGGCCGGAGGGCTGGCGCCCAGGGGTGTGGGCGTTCATGCATCACGCTGGGTTCGATCCTTCGCTCGATCGCTCCGGGCGGACTGGCTCGTAGCCGCCGTCGTTGAAGGGGTTGCAGCGCACGATGCGCCATGCGGCCATCGCCCCGCCCCGGATCACGCCATACGCCTCGATGGCGTCGTAGGCGTACTGGGAGCATGTGGGCTGGAAGCGGCACGACGGCGCGAGCCCCGGGGACAGGCGGCGCTGGTAGAAGCGGATGGCGGCGAGGGCGGGACGCTTCACGTCGACTCCGGGCTGGCGGCCGGGGCGGG
>DATMAH010000279.1:0-2309 GCA_035583735.1 Dehalococcoidia bacterium | reverse complement strand
AGCCGCCGCATCACATGCGCTCCGGCGCGCTCACGCCCATGAGCCCGAGGGCGCGCGCCAGCGCCACACGCGCGGCCTGGCACAGCCGCAGCCGCGCCTTCGAGAGTGCGGGCGCTTCATCGTCCAGCACGCGGCACTCGGTGTAGAAGGCGTGGAACGCCGTCGCCAGGTCCTGCGCGTAGTGCGGCAGGTGGTGCGGCTCGCGCTCCGTGGCCATCAGGTGCACCAGCTCCGGCAACTGCAGCATCTTGCGGATCAGCTCCGCCTCCGCGGGATGCGAGAGCAGCGACACGTCCGCGCCCTCGTGGGTGAAGCCGCGCTCGGCGGCGTTCGCCAGGATGCCGGCGATGCGCGCGTGCGCGTACTGCACGTAGTACACGGGGTTCTCCGCCGACTGCCGCTTCGCCAGCTCCAGGTCGAACTCCATCTGGGAGTCGGCGGAGCGCGAGAGGAAGAAGAAGCGCGCGGCGTCCTTCCCCACCTCGTCGACGACGTCGCGGATCAGCACGAGGTTGCCGGCGCGCTTCGAGAGGCGCACCACCTCGTCGCCGCGGCGGAAGCTGACGAGCTGGTAGATGAGGATGTCCAGCCGCTCCGGGTCGACGCCGAGCGCCTGCACGGCCGCCTTCATGCGCGAGACGTGGCCCTGGTGGTCGGCGCCCCAGATGTCGATGACGCGGTCGAAGTTGCGCACGACGAACTTGTCGTAGTGGTAGGCGATGTCCGACGCGAAGTACGTCGGCCGGCCCGTGCTGCGGATGACGACGTTGTCCTTGTCCTCGCCCAGCTCCGTGGAGGCGAACCAGAGCGCGCCTTCCTTCTCCACCAGGAAGCCCTGGTCGCGCAGCGCCTTCATCGCCGCCTCGTAGACGTTGTCCTTCTCATAGACCCAGCGCTCGCGGAACCAGACGTCGTAGGTGACGCCCAGGCGGCGGAGGTCCTCCTCGATGCCCTCGACCATGATGTCGACGCCGCGCAGCACCATCTCGCCCGGCGGGTCGTCCGGGCTCGCGCTCGCGTACGTGTCGCCGAACTCCTCGCGTAGGCGCTTCGCCAGGTCCACCATGTACTCGCCGGGATAGCCGTCCGGCGGGATCTCCACGTTCCGGCCGAAGAGCTGCAGGTAGCGCGCGATGAGTGTGCGGCCGAAGACCTCCGTCTGCGTACCGGCGTCGTTCACCAGGTATTCGCGCTCGACGCGGTATCCCGCCGCCTCCAGCACCGACGCCAGCACGCTGCCGATGGCGGCGCCGCGGCCATTGCCGGCCGTGAGCGGCCCCGTGGGGTTCGCGCTGACGAACTCCACCTGCACGCGCTGCCCCTTGCCGAGATCGACGTTGCCGAAGGCGTCGCCCGCGTCGGCGATGGCGTCGACCTGCGCGCGCAGCCAGTCCTCGGCGAGCCGGAAGTTGATGAAGCCGGGCGGCGCCGTCTCCACCGCCGCAAGCGACGCCGCCTGCGGAATGCGCTCCGCGAGCGTCTTCGCCAGGTCCAGCGGGTTCGCGCGCGCGGCGCGTGCCAGGCGCAACGGCAGGTTGGTCGCGTAGTCGCCATGCTCCGGCCGCGCCGGGCGCTCGATCACGATCTCCGGGAGGACGACCTGTGGCAGCGCGCCGTCGTCCATGGCCTGCGTCGCGGCCGCTTCGATCATGCGGGCGAGCTCGTCGCGGATCATGCCCTGCCGCTTGAAATGAAAAGCGCGCTGCCGGTGGACGAGCGCGCAGCTTTCGTGACGCGGGCAGGGTAGCGGATTCGCGCGGGGCAGTCGAATCTGGCCGGCCCTGCTACCATCGCGCCGAGATGCTCTTTCCCGCGGAGATCGTCCCGGCCATCGAGCGCGGCGCCGTCACGGTGGCGTTCCGGCGGTGGTCGCGGCCCCGCGCCCGTGCTGGCTCCATGCATCGCCTCACGCCGGGCAGCGCGATCCAGATCGTGTCCGTCGATCGCGTCGGCGCCGGCGCGGTCACATCCGCCGACGCCAGGCGCGCCGGTTACGCCGGCCGAGCCGCGCTGCTGGAGGACATGCAGCGCCACGGCGGGCCGCTCGCGCGCGGCGAGCTGGTGTATCGCGTGGAGCTTCGCTGCGTGCGCCAGCGCGACCCGCGCGCCGTGCTTGCGGCCCACGCCACGCTCGGCGACGAAGAGCGCCACGCCCTCCGCCAGCGGCTGCATGCGATGACCGAGCGCAACACCCGGGGCGTCTCATTCGAGGAGTTGTTGCGGCTGGTCGCGGCGCATCCGCGCGTGCCCGCGTCGCGCCTGGCGGCGAAGGTGCGGCGGCCGGTGCCGGCGTTCAAGGCGGACGTCCG
>DATMAH010000278.1:0-2584 GCA_035583735.1 Dehalococcoidia bacterium | reverse complement strand
CTTGATCATCTCTTGGCCGGTGATGAGGCCCGCGGTGGCATTGCCGACGACGGCCGCCTCGATCTGGGGCTTATCGACACCGGCCTGCCGCATCGCTGCCTCGACCGCCTCGCGGCCGAGGTCCTTGAGGCCGCGGTCCAGCCACTTGCCGAAGCGCGTCATGCCCGCGCCGACGACGGCTACCCTGCGCATACGAGGCTCCCTTCGCGTCCGCCCGCGGCGGATTCCGTACAAGTCCAGCGACTCATCTTACGGTCGGGGCGCTGCGTTTGTCACTGGGCGGACATCCGCCGTCAGTCCGCGCCAAGGATCAGCGTGCCGGTGGCGGAGAGGACGCCGCCGGTGCCGTTGACGCACGCGAGCTTCGCGTTGGGCACCTGCCGCGGGCCGCACTCGCCGCGGAGCTGCCGGACGGCCTCGATGAGGATGAACATGCCGTACATGCCCGGGTGCGTGTACGAGAGGCCGCCGCCGTTCGTGTTCATCGGGAAGTCGCCGCCGGGCGCCGTGCGCTGGTTCGCCAGGAACGGCCCGCCCTCGCCCTTCTCGCAGAATCCCAGCTCCTCAATCGTGACCAGGGCCGTGTACGTGAAGGAGTCGTACACCTCCACGACGTCGATGTCATCGTGGGTGACGCCGGCCATCTCGAACGCCGCCTTGCCGGAGTAGCGCGCCGGCGTCTGCGTGATGTCGGGGTTCGACAGGATCGACTGATGCGTGCTCGCCTCGCCGGAGCCGAGCACCCAGACGGGCTTCTTCTTGAACTCGCGTGCCCGCTCCGCTCCCACGACGACGACGGCGCCGCCAGCGTCGGTGACGAGACAGCAGTCGTAGATGTGGAACGGGTAGGAGATCCAGCGCGACGAGAGGACGTCGTCGATGGTGAGGTCGTCGCGCATCATCGCCCTCGGGTTGAGCTGCGCCCACTTGCGCGTGGCGACGGCGATCTCGGCCAGGTGCTCGCTGGTGGTGCCGTACTGGTGCATGTGGCGCATCGCCGCCATCGAGTAGACGCTGGGCGGCCCGCCGACGCCGAAGGGCATCTCGAACTGCGCGGCCGGCAGCGTGGAGTCGAAGAAGCCGCCGCCGCGCGGGCCGCGGCGGTTGCGCGACGAGAAGCCGGTCTCGCCGTGGGTGATGAGGGCGACGCTGCAGAGGCCGGCGTTGATGGCCGCGGCGGCGTGCTCGACGTGGATGACGAACGAGGAGCCGCCCGTCATGGTGCTGTCGGTGTACTTGGGGATGATGCCCAGGTACTCGCAGAGCTGCGTGCTGGCCATGGCGCCGATGCCGCAGGTGAAGACGGCATCCACCTCGGACTTGTCGATGCCGGCGTCGCGGAGGGCGTTTCGCGCCGCCTGCGCGTGCATCATGATCGGCGTCATGTTGGGGACGACGCCGATCTCGTCCGTCTCGTCCGCCCCGACGATGGCCACGCGGTTCTTGAGGGTCATGTCGCTCAGTCCTTTTCTCTCGCCTCGATTACGGCGCCGGCCTGAACACCGGCAGCGTCACCTCGTCGCTGACGTCCTCCCAGTCGACCTCCACCGGGATGTCGCACTGGATGTTCTCGGGCATGGGGTCGACGCCGACGAGGTTGGTCATCATGCGCGGGCCCTCCTCCAGCTGGACGATGGCCGTGACGTAGGGTGGCGTGAACCCCGGCATCTGGGGCCGGAACTGGATGGAGAAGGTGTAGAGCGTGCCCCGGCCGCTGCACTTCCGCCATTCGATGTCCCAGGAGAAGCACGTCGGGCAGAACGGGCGCGGATAGAAGAAGAACCCGGCGCACTTCGCGCAGTAGGGCAGCAGCAGCTCGTGGCGCTTGCAGGCGTCCCAGAACGGCTGGGTATCCGGCGTCGGATAGGGGATCGGGCGTGGCGGTGCGTTCACTCAGCCTCCTGTCATGGTACGAGGACGATCTTGCCGAACTGCTCGCGCTGCAGCAGCCGCGTCACGGCGGCGCGCGCCTCGCTCAACGGAAACACCGCGTCGACGACGGGACGGTACACGCCGGCCTCGATATCGGGCAGCGCGCGGAGCATCTCCGCCTTCGTGCCCATGAACGAGCCGTAGATGGTCTGGTGGGCGAGGAAGAAGCGCGTGACGTTCCACGTGGCGTGATTGCCAGCGGTGGCGCCGCAGGTGACGACGCGCCCCGCGCGACGCAGCGCCTTGATGCTCTTCTCCATGATCTCCGCGCCGACGTTCTCCACGACCATGTCGACGCCGCGCCCGTCCGTGAGCCGGCGCGCCTCCTCGGCGAGGTCGTGCGTGGCGTAGTTGATGACGTCGTCAGCGCCCAGCTCGCGCGCCTTCTCGAGCTTCGCGCCGGAGCCAGCGCTGGCGATGACGCGGCCGCCGTGCGCCTTCGCCACCTGGATGCCGGCGACGCCGACGCCGCTGCCGGCCGCGTTGACCAGCACCGTCTCGCCGCGCTGCAGCTTGCCGATGGTGAGGACCATGTGCAGCACGGTGGTGAAGATGAGGGGCATCGTCGCCGCCTCCTCGAAGGTGAGGCTGGCCGGCTTGCGCATGACGTTGGCGGCGGGGACGGAGATGAGTTCGGACAGCCCGCCGTCGC
>DATMAH010000277.1:0-5520 GCA_035583735.1 Dehalococcoidia bacterium | reverse complement strand
GCTCTACGCCATCGGCTGCACCGATGACTCGGGCGACGACGGCACCGAGGGCACGCCGCCATCCGGCGCCACGCCCGGCGGCACCGCCGCCGCCTCCGGCATCACGCCGGTCCTCCTCATGAGCGAATTCGTCGCCGGGCGCGACAACCGCTTCGCCGTCGGCCTCATCCGCGGCGGCAAGCTGGTGAAGGATGCGGCCGTGCACCTGCGGTTCTTCACGCTCGGTGAGGACGGCACGACAGGGTCTCTCCGCGGCGAAGGCGACGCCGAGTTCGTCGAGCTCAACATCGAGGGCGCGCATGAGCACGACGCCAGCTCGGAGGAAGCGCAGTTCGACGATGCCGTCTCGTTCTACCTGGTGAAGGCACCGTTCGACGTCGCCGGCCGCTGGGCCGTCGAAGTGTCCGTGACGCCGCAGGACGGAGCGCCCGCCCAGATCCAGACCGCCTTCGACGTGCGCGAGACGCCCCGCGTGCCCGCGCTCGGCACCGTGCCGCCCGCCAGCACGAACGACACCGCCGCCACCAACCCGAACACCGAGAGCCTCTGCTCGCGCTCGCCCGCCTGTGACCTCCACGATCTCGTCATCGCCGACGTGCTCGGCAAGGGGCGGCCGCTCGTCGTCCAGTTCAGCACGCCCGCCTTCTGCGAGACCCGCTTCTGCGGCCCCGTCCTGGAGGTACTGCTCTCCGAAGTCCCGAACTACCGCGACCGCGTCGACTTCATCCACATCGAGGTGTGGCAGGACTTTCAGCTCCGCCAGCAGCGCGAGGCCGTCCGCCAGTGGAACCTGCCGACCGAGCCGTTCACCTTCTTCATGAACCGTGACGGCGAGGTCGTGGGCTGGCTCGAGGCCATCTTCACCGAGGAAGAGCTGCGCAGCTTCCTCGACCAGCTCGTCGCCCTCTAGCGCGCGCGCATATACGCACGTTGCAGTTTCGTTGCGGCGGTCCCCCGGTCCATCGCCAGCGCCTATACTTACGCGCCGACGATAGGTGTGGAGGTCGTGGACGGGAGGAGTCGCGCACGATGGTCCGTTTCCCATTGCTCGTGGTTGCCGCGCTCGCGGCGCTGCTGGTGGCCTGTGGAGGCGATCAGGCGCCACCTCGCGGCGCCGGCGGCGCCGCCGAGCCCGATGGCGCATCCATCGTCTCTGACCGTGAGGGTCCGGGCGCGCGGGATAGCTCCGCGCTGCAGGGCCTCTTCGCCTCCGTCTTCGGCGGCGTCAGCGGGGCCGATGCCGCTACGCTCGCTGGCGAGTCCGCCGCGTCGCTTGAGGCGTACCTCCCCGCATACGACGACCTGCCGGACGGCTTCCTGCCCCTCGGCGCCTACAGCTTCGCCGCTCCCGCGACAAACGGGGCGGCGACCGACATGGCCGTGCTGATGGCGATGCGCGGCGGCGCCGATCAGGCCGACCCGTCGCAGGTCGACCTTGCCGGCGTCGAGATCCTCGCCGCGATGGTGCTGCGCCCTGAAGACGGCGGGATCGGCGCCGCCTTCGAGGAGGCGGCGTCGATGAGCGCGGAGGAGATCGAGCGCGCATTCGTCGCGGGCACCGGCGGCGTGTCGGGGCTGGAGATCAGGGACTTCCGCGTCATCGACACGGGCGATCTCGGCGAGGACAGCTTCGGCATCCAGCTCTCCGTCAACCTCGCCCTGTTCAACGACCTCTTCAGCTCCCTCGCCCCCGACGGTGACGTGCCCCAACTCGCCGGCATGACGACGCGGATGCTGATCTTCCGCCGCGGCGAGCACATCGGCACCGTCTCCCGCATCTCCTTCACGGACCGGCTCGGCGGCGAAGACGAAGACCGCTGGCTGGCCGCCATCGTCGACGGCAAGCTGCCGGCCGACTGACCACGCGCCGTCCGATGATGCAGCGGGGCCCGGCGCGCGCCGGGCCTCGTCGGTATCTGACAATACGCTGGACCTGGCGGACGCCCGTGCCCACCGCGCCCGTGCCCACCCCGCACGCCCCACCACCCGCGACGCTACTTGTCCAGCCGCAGCACCGCCATGAACGCCTCCTGCGGGATCTCGACGTTGCCGACGCGCTTCATCCGCCTCTTGCCCTCGGCCTGCTTCTCCAGCAACTTGCGCTTGCGCGTCACGTCGCCGCCGTAGCACTTCGCCAGCACGTTCTTCCGCATCGCGCGGATCGTCTCACGCGCCACGATGCGCCCGCCGATCGCCGCCTGCACCGGCACGTCGAACATCTGCCGCGGGATCAGGGACCGCAGCTTCTCCACGAGCTGCCGCCCCTGCGTCGCCGCCAGCGACCGGTGCGTGATCAGCGACAGCGCGTCGACGGGCTCGCCGTTCACCAGGATGTCCAGCTTCACCAGCGGCGCCGGCCGGTACTCGCTGAACGAGTAGTCCAGGCTCGCGTACCCCTGCGTCCGCGACTTCAACTGGTCGTAGAAATCGACGAGGATCTCCGAGAGCGGGATTTTGTACTCCAGCAGCACGCGGCCTTCGCCCTTCGTCGTGCCGTCGTCCTGCAGCACGCCGTGCTGCAGGTACTCCATCTTCTTGAACTCGCCCCGGTTGCCCGTCACCAGCTCCATCACGGCGCCGATATAGCGGTCCGGGCAGACGACGCTGATATCCATCCACGGCTCGCGGATCTCCTCGATCTCCTGCGGCGGCGGCAGCTCCGCGGGCGAGTCCACGACGATCTCGTCGCCGTTCGTCTTCGTCACCTGGTACTCCACGCTGGGCGCCGTCGCCAGCAGGTCCAGGTCGTACTCCCGCTCCAGCCGCTCCTGGATGATCTCCATGTGGAAGAGTCCCAGGAAGCCGCAGCGGAACCCGAAGCCCAGCGCCGCGCTGGACTCCGGCGTGTACAGCAGCGAGGCGTCGGTGAGCTGCAGCTTGTCGAGCGCGTCGCGCAGCAGGTCGTACTCGTTGGCCCGCTGCGGATACAGCCCGGCGAACACCATCGGCTTTGCGGGACGGTAGCCGGGCAGCGGCGCCTCCGCCGGCCTGGCGTCGTCCGTGACCGTGTCGCCGACGCGGCAGTCCTTCACGTTCTTCAGCCCCGTCGCGACGTACCCCACCTCGCCCGACGTCAGCCTGTCGACCGGCGTCAGCCCCGGCCGGAACACGCCCACCTCCAGCGGCTCCAGGCTCAGGTTGTTCGACATCAGCCGCAGCTTGCGACGCGTCGAGACCTCGCCCTCCACCACGCGGATGTACGCGATGACGCCCTTATACGCGTCGTACTTGCTGTCGAAGATCAACGCCCGCAGCGGCTTCTCGGCGCCCGCCGCCGGCGGCGGCACACGCCCGACGATTGCCTCCAGCAGCTCATCGACGCCCGTGCCTTCCTTCGCCGATGCGAACATGATGTCGTCCGGTGCAAAGCCCAGCGTGTCGACCAGCTCCTGCGCCACGCGCTCCGGCTCCGCGCTCGGCAGGTCGATCTTGTTGACGACGGGGATCATCTCGAGGTTGGCGTCGAGCGCCTGGTACACGTTCGCCAGCGTCTGCGCCTGGATCCCCTGCGCCGCGTCCACGACGAGCAGCGCGCCCTCACAGGCCATCAGCGCCCGCGACACCTCGTACCCGAAGTCGACGTGCCCTGGCGTGTCGATGAGGTTGAGCTCGTACTCCACGCCGTCGCGGGCCGTGTACGACATGCGCACGGCCTTCGCCTTGATCGTCACGCCCTTCTCGCGCTCCAGGTCCATGGCGTCCAGGACCTGCTCGGACATCTCCCGCCGCGAGATGGTGCCGGTCGCTTCCAGGAAGCGGTCGGCGAGCGTCGATTTGCCGTGGTCGATGTGGGCGATGATGCAGAAGTTGCGGATTCGCGCCGGATCCATCTGCCGTCAGGGTAGCGAATCACGCCGTCAAGTGGGTCTGCGCCCGTGCGCTATGCTTCCGCCGGAGGACGAGATGGTCGCAGCTCGGCAGCCTCGCCGCCAGCCTCAGAGAATCGTCGTCGATCCCGATGTCCTGGTGGGCAAGCCGGTGGTCCGCGGAACAAGGATTCCCGTCGAGCTTGTACTGAAGCACCTTGCCGAGAATCCTGATGTCGACGAACTCCTCGCAGCCTATCCCCGTCTGACTATCGATGACGTGCGCGCGTGCCTTGCATATGCGCAGTCACTCGTCTCGGGCGAAGACGATGAGATCGTGCCAGCAAGCACCGCCCGTCGCCGTCGTCAGGCGTGAGATTCCTCCTCGATGAGAACGTCGACGTTCGGTTACGCGGATATCTCGCGTCGCTCGGGCATGATGCCACGCATGTGGCGGTCGATTATTCTGCATCGATCACAGACACTGCTGTGCTCGGGTTGGCCCGTCGCGAGCGGCGCGTGATGGTGACCAACGACTAAGACTCGGAGAACTGATCGTCCGCCGGCGGAGGAAACACGCTGGCGTCATCCTGCTTCGATTGACGTCGACACGCATCGGCCACCTGCGCATGCGTGTGCGCGACGTCGTGACGCGCCATAGTGCCGACCTACGACAGTTCATTGTCGTCTCGGATACCACCATTCGCGTTCGCCGGCACGCGTGACGTCAGATCGCGTGCCCCCGCAGGTGCGATAGCACCTCCGCCGCCACGGCGTCCGGCGCCTCCTGCGCCAGCCAGTGCCCGGCGTCCAGCTCCACCACGCGGTACTCACCCGCCATGTACGGCGCCGCCAGCTCGACCGACATCCGCCGCACGTAGGGGTCGTCCTTGCCCCAGATCAGCAGCGTCGGCGTCGTCACCGGCCCGAAGATGGCGTCCGGCGCCAGCGCCGTCCTGTGGCCGTCGCACGCGCGGTACCAGTTCGCCGCCGCCCGCATCGCCCCCGGCTGCGAGAGCACCGAGAGGTACTCGTCGACCTGCTCCGGCGGGCTGTGCGTCCATGTCGCCTTGAACGCGTCGGGGTTCGACGCGATCAGCCCCTCGAACGTCCCCTCCGTCAGCAGCATCTGCAGGATGCCGCGGTACAGGTCGCCGCCGGCGTCATCGTACGTCGCCTGCGCGAACGCGATGATGTGCGGAATCGACATCGCCGTGTACGAGACGACCCGCTCTCGCTGCGTCTCGCACACCACCGCCCAGCCCACGAGCGCGCCCCAGTCGTGCCCGACGAGATGGAAGCGTTCGGCGCCGAACGCGTCGGCGATGGCGAACACGTCCGACGCGAGCGGGCCGTAGGCGTACGCCTCCACCGGCTCGGGCCGCGCACCCGGGCTGTAGCCGCGCTGGTCCGGCGCGATGCAGCGGTATCCGGCGTCGGCAAGCCGCGGCATCAGGTCCGTCCACATGTGCGATGTCTCCGGGAAGCCGTGCAGCAGCAGCACCGGCTCGCCGCCGCCATCGGCCACGCGCGTCCGGAACGTCATCCCGTTCGCGGCAATGTCCCTGATCTCGATCGAAGCGCCCATGCCGGCCGTCCTTCCGCTGCGCTGAGTGCTGTCCGGGTTGCGGCAGCGAGCATTGTGCGCGATCGGCGCGTTGCCGGCGAGGGCGATGCCGACCAGCGACCAGCGACCACCGAACAGCTCACGCCG
>DATMAH010000276.1:0-8071 GCA_035583735.1 Dehalococcoidia bacterium | reverse complement strand
CTTCGTCGGCGACCCGCGCGACGACCACGAGCACGAGCGGCTGCAGAAGCTGAGCGAGTACAGCGGCATCTGGGACTGCACGCGCTGCAACATGTGCGTCGAGGTCTGCCCGAAGGGCGTCGCGCCGATGAACCGCATCCTGCAGATGCGCGAGATGGCGATCGAGCACGGGATTAAGAACAACGCCGGCGCCCGCCACACCAGCATCTTCACGAAGTCCATCGAGGACGGCGGCCGGCTGAACGAGGTGTGGATGGTGCCGGGGTCCGTCGGCATCTTCAACGTGCCACGGATGATGAAGGAGACGGGCGGCGCGCTGAAGATGCTGCGCGCCGGCAAGCTGCCGCTGAACCAGGTGGTGCCGCCGGGCTTCCCGGGCGCGCACCGCATGCAGGGCATGGAGAGAGTGCGGAACGTCATCAGGAAGTCCGCATCGCTGAAGCCGAAGAAGCCAGTGCTGACGGAGGTGACCACTGATGGCGAATAAGTACGCGTTCTGGCCCGGCTGCGTGTCGAAGGGTGCGGCGCCGGAGCTCTACGTCTCGACGAACCGCGTGGCGCGCGAGCTGGGCATCGAGCTCGTGGAGCTGGAGTCGGCCACCTGCACGGGCGCGGGCGTCATCCAGGAGCAGAACCCGGAGATGGCGGACGCGCTGAACGCGCGGACGTTCGCGCTGGCGCAGCAGCTGGGGCTGCCGCTGATGAACATCTGCTCGACGTGCCAGGGCATCGAGAGCATGGTGCAGGACAAGCTGGCGAAGAACCCGGAGTACCTGGCGAAGGTGAACGCGATCCTCGCCGACGAGGGGCTCCACTACACGCCGGGGCTGGAGATCAAGAACTTCCTCTGGGTCCTGGTCGAGGACTTCGGCCTGGACCGGCTGAAGTCGATGGTGAAGCGGCCGCTGACGGGGCTGCGCATCGGCCCGTTCTACGGCTGTTACATCCTTCGCCCCAGCCAGATCCTCGGCATGGACGACCACCCGGACCGCGACCGCTACCTGGAGTGGGTCATCGAAGCCGTCGGCGCGGAGGCGGTCGACTACGAAGGCAAGAAGAAGTGCTGCGGCTTCCCGCTGCTGACGATCAACCGCGAGAACTCGCTGAAGCAGGCCGGGAACCACATCCACGAGGCGCAGGACCTGGGCGCCGACGCGCTGGTCTCGCCGTGCCCGCTGTGCCACCTGAACCTCGACGCGCAGCAGCCGGCCGCGAAGCAGGTGACGCAGTACGACATCGAGCTGCCGATCCTGCACCTGCCGCAAATGATCGGCATGGCGCTGGGCATCGACCCCGAGGAGATGCGCCTGAACCGGCACGTGGTCTCGACGAAGAAGATGCTGCAGAAGTGGGGGCAGCCCGCGGCAGCGGTATAGGCGCTGGTCGCTGGTGACTGGTGGTTGGTGATTGGTGTGAGATGAAGGGCGCGGGCTCTGGCCCGCGCCCTTTCGTTCGCCTACTGTGCGCGCCAAGGACTTTCGAGGCGCTTTTCGCCAGAATGTGCTCGTGACCAAGCGGCAGCGGCTGGACGTGGCGCTGGTGGAGCGGGGGCTGGCGCCTTCGCGGGAGAAGGCGCGGGCGCTGATCCTCGCCGGCGACGTGCTGGTGCGCGGGGCGACGGAGCTGCGGGCGGCCGCACTCGTCGAGCCGGACGCGCCGGTGGAGCTGGCCGCACGGCAGCGCTTCGTCTCGCGCGGCGGCGAGAAGCTCGACCCGGTGCTCGACCGCTTCGGCATCGACGTGCGGGGGCGCGTGGCGCTGGACGTCGGCGCGTCGACCGGCGGATTTACCGACGTGCTGCTGCAGCGCGGCGCGTCGAAGGTGTACGCGGTCGACGTGGGATACGGGCAGCTCGACCAGCGGCTGCGCGAAGACCCGCGCGTCGTGGTGATGGAGCGCACGCACATCAGCGAGCTGGCGTCGCTGCCGGAGCAGCCCGAGGTCGCCGTCGTCGACGTCTCGTTCATCTCGCTGACGAAGGTGCTGCCGTCGGTCGTGCGGCTGCTGCGGCCGGGCGCGGCGATCGTCGCGCTCGTCAAGCCGCAGTTCGAGGCGGGGCGCGAAGAAGTGGACCATCGCGGCGTCGTGAAGGACCCGCTGGTCCATGCTGCCGTGCTGGGTCGGATCGCGGCGTGGTGCGGCGACCACCGCATCCGTGTGCGCGATCTCGCGCAGTCGCCGCTGCTGGGGCCGGCGGGCAACCGCGAATTCTTCCTGCACCTGGAGACGCCCGCATGAAGACGTACGACCTCTACGTCCATACCGGACCCAAGCGGAGGAAGACGTACATCCACGTGCCGCAGCTCACCGGCTGCATCGCGCAGGGCGATACGACCGACGCCGCGATCGAGGCCGCGCCGGAGGCCATCCGTGCCTTCATCGGCTTTATCGCGCGGTACGATGAGCCGTGCGACCCGGAGGAGCCCTTCCGGACGCGTATCGCTGAGGAGGATCTGTCCGGCGGCTTCCTCGGCACCGGCTTCCTGCCGCCCGATGCTAAGCCGCTCTCGATGCGCGACGCCGACGCGCTGATGCAGCGGCTGGCGCACATCCACGACGCCGTCCGCCGGCTCACGGATGGGCTTTCGGCGAAGCAGCTCGACGCGGCGCCGGCGAAGGGCCGGCCGATCCGGCGCATCCTGTCGCACCTGTGCGCGGAGGGCGGCTATCTGCGCGGCGTCACCGGCGCGTCGCGCATCCAGCGCGAAGTGGACGAAGGGAAGCGCGATCCGCTCGAGGCGCTGGACGCGCTGTGGGAGCTGGAGGTGGCGCGGCTGGCATCGATGCCGGCGGAGGAGCGAGGCGCCATCGTGCAGCGCGGGCAGTCGCCGTGGAGCGTGCGGGCGTCGGTACGCCGCATGCTGGAGCACGGCTGGGAGCACTACAGCGAGATCGCCGAACGCCTCGGCGAGCCGGCGTAGGCGCCTGACCGTGCCAGCCACAGCCCGGGAGTCTGCCCGAGCGCAGACGATGGACGCGGGAAGTCGCGCGCGAGCGCCCGGCACACCCTGTCAGCAACCCTCACGTACGCCCCACGGCACACGACCCACCACCGACCACGCAGTTGCTATCTTTCACGCAATGAAGAAGGTCGGCGTTACCTACCATCCCAAGTCGGAGGCCGCGCGCGCGGTCGCGCAGGAGATCCGGTCGCGGCTGAACGCCATCGTGCCGGACGTTTGGTTCGCGTCCGCCTGGGACGACGAGGCGCGGGAGGACCACGTGCCGGGCACCGAGCTTGTCATCTGCTGCGGCGGCGATGGGACGGTGTTGCGGGCGGCGCGCGCCGTCGTGCCGCACGAGGTCGTCATCCTCGGCGTGAACCTGGGCCGTATCGGCTTCCTGACGGAGATGACGGCGGTGGAGGCGCTGAACCGCCTCGAGGAGGTCGTAGGGGGCGCGGGCCGCGTCGAGTCGCGGGCGATGCTGGAGGCCGAGCGTCGCCGCGACGGCAGCACCAGCGAGCGCTATCACGCGCTGAACGACGTCGTCGTCGGGCGATCGACGCTGGGGCGGACGGTGCAGTTCGCCGTGCGCACCGACGGCACGACGGCCGGGAGCTATCGCGCGGACGGCGTCATCGTGGCCACGGCGACGGGCAGCACCGCCTACTCGCTCAGCGTCGGCGGCCCGATCCTGCACCCGGAGGCGCGCGACATCGTCGTGACGCCGGTGGCGCCGCATCTGGCGCCGGCGAACAGCATTGTCCTGCGGCCCGGCGCCGTCATCGAGGTGGAGATCGCCGAGCGGCAGGCGGCGACGCTGAGCGTCGATGGACAGCCGGACGAAGAGCTGGCCGGCGGCGACGTGGTGCGCGTGCAGGCGAGCCGGCACCAGGCGCGCTTCCTGCGCTTCGGCCCGCCCGACCAGTTCTACGTGCGCGTTGGGCGCCGCCTCAACTGGCTGCAGGAATGAGCGCCACGGGCGATGCAGTACACTACCGGTTCCAGTGACGTTTCGCGAACCTGAATGACGCAACGCGCATGACGCTCTCGACGCTCCGCGTAACCCGCGCCTCCATCGCCGACGCGCAGGCCATCCACGACCTCGTGAACACGTTCGCGCGGCGGGGCGAGATGCTGCCGCGCACGATGGCGGAGGTGTACGAGAACCTGCGCGACTTCTACGTCGTGCGGACAGACGGGGGCGAAACGGTGGCGTGCGGCGGGCTGCACATCCTCTGGGAGGATCTGGGCGAGATCAAGTCGCTGGCGGTCAGGGAGGACATGCAGGGCCAGCGGCTCGGCGCCCGCATCGTCGAGGCGTGCCTCGAAGAGGCGCGCGGCATCGGGCTGAAGACGGTGTTCGCGCTGACGTACCGCCCCGGCTTCTTCGAGCGCCTGGGCTTCCGCCAGGCAGACGTCATGAACCTGCCGCGCAAGGTGTGGGGCGAGTGCTACCGCTGCCCGAAGTTCCCCGGCTGCAACGAGATCGCGATGGTGCTGGACCTCACGGCGTGAGTGCCGCTTGGCGGGACGGACGACGGTGCGGGACCGTCAGCGGGCTCTTGATAGCATTGCCCCATGGACCTAAACGCCTACCTGCAGCGGATCGGATATCGCGGCGAGCCCGTCCCGACGCTGGAGACGCTGCGGGCGATGCATCGTGCGCATGCGTTCGCCGTCCCGTTCGAGAACCTCGACATCTCGCGCGGCGTGCGGATCGAGGTGGACGAAACGGTCAACTTCGAGAAGATCGTCCGGCGCGGGCGAGGCGGATTCTGCCTCGAGCTGACGGGGCTCTTCGCCCGCGCGCTCCGGGAGATCGGCTTCGACGTCGATGTCATTGGGGCGCGGGTGATGACGGACGGCCACCTCGGCCATCCGATGTCGCACATGACGCTGATCGTGCACCTGGACGAGGACTGGATCGCGGACGTCGGCTTCGGTGGGCGCATCGTCGAGCCCCTGCGGCTCAACGACCGCGGCGACCAGGTGTTCGGCCTGCGCCGCTACGTCGTCGAGAACGACGGAGACCACTGGTTCGTCACCTGCGCGGAGACCGGCTACGCCTCGATGACGTACCTGTTCATCATGCAACCCCGAGAGTTCGACGAGTTCCACGAGGTCTGCCGCTGGCTGCAGACGTCGCCCGAGTCGAGGTTCACGCAGGGCGACGTCATCTCGCTGGCGACGGCCGACGGCCGCAACACGCTGGCCGGGCGGCGACTGATCACGTTCGACGGCAAGCGGCGCGAGGAGCGCGAGCTGTCCGAAGCTGAGGCGGCCGCGGTATGCCGCGAGCGCTTCGGCTTCGACCTGCCGCCGGCGTGACCGTCGCTCGTCCGGTGCGAGCATCGATGAAGCGGCGGAGAGGGCGCCGCACCTATGCCCTCGCGGCCGCGTGTTCTGACCGCCGCCGGCGCGCGCCGTCGGCTACCATCTCTGATGATGCCCGACGATGAGACTCCCACCGTTACCCATAGCGAGCGCGTGTTTCGCGGCCGCATGATCGGCCTCCGCGTCGACACGGTTGAGACGGCAGCCGGGGCGCGCTACACGCGGGAGGTCGTCGAGTATGGCGTCGCCGTGGTGCTGGTGCCAGTGGACGCCGACGGACGGATCCTGATGGTGCGCCAGTACCGTCACCCGGCCGGCAGGTGGCTGCTCGAGATGCCGGCCGGCGGCATGGATGACGGCGACGCATCGCCAGAGGAAGCCGCGGAGCGCGAGCTGCGGGAGGAGACGGGATTTCGGGGCGAGCTGACGCGCATCGGCGGGCTGTACCTCGCTCCGGGGTACTCCGAGGAGTACCAGCACATGTACGCCGCGACGGACCTCGTGGAAGACCCGCTCGACGCTGACGACGACGAAGACCTGCGGCTGGAGCGCGTCTCGCTCGACGACGCACTCCGCTACGTCGGCGACGAACGCATCTGCGACGCGAAGAGCATCGCCGCGCTGTTCATGTACCTCCGGCACACCGGGCGGATCTAGCTGCAGTCACGAACCACGCATGCACGGAGCAGGGACGGTGGTACCGTCCCTCCTACCGCCTTGCATGGGGTTCGCGTGTTAGGGCAGCACGTCTTCGATGACGAGCGACGCGCCGTCCGGCGTGCGGATGACGACGCGCGCCGGGTTCTCCGCCGTCACGCTCGACGGCGTCGGCAGGTCGATGGTGATGATGGCGCGCTCGCCGGGGTCGAGCATGGTGTCGCCGTTATCGGCGCCGTCCCGGGCGACGCTATAGGCCGCGGGCACGGCGGCGGCGGCCGACTCGCTCATGAAGGTCTCGACGCGGACCTTGCCGTCTTCAGTGAGGACGATGCCCTCGTCGCCCCGGACGGTGACCGGGATGACGATGCGGCTGACCGAGCCATCCGGCGCGGACTCGGACTGCACCGTGCCGTCGACGCGGAGCGACGCAGGCAGGCTGAGGCCGTTGCCGTCGCCGGAGTCGGTGCCGGCGCCGTCGCCAAAGCCCATCGGCGCCAGCAGCCAGAGGCCGATGCCGGCCATCGCCGCCAGCACCACGAAGGTGAGTGCGCGGGTGGAGTAGATCGCGGGGTTCAGCGCCATGCTGGTCCGTTGCCTCTCGGTGGCCTTCCCGTCGGCCGTTCAAGCTGTACAACGCCCGCCCGGCCCGGGGCGTTACCTCCGTCAAGGATGGACTTGCAGTTTTGCGGCGACGACGCGCGAACTGCGGGAGGCCGTATCCGTCTTCCGGCCCTCCCTGCCGGCCGACGGCCGCGGGGCCGTCAGCGGCCGGTGAGGGCGGCGGCACGCAGCTCCAGGGCGTGGCAGAGGGCGACGGCCAGCGCGTCCGAGGCGTTGAGGTCGTCTGGGGCGGACTGGAGGCCGAGGTGGAGGCGGAGCATCTCGCGCACCTGCTCCTTGTCTCCCCGACCGTTCCCGGCCACCGTCTGCTTCACGCGCGCCGGCGGGTGGTGGCTAATCGGCAATCCCGCGAGCGTCCCCGCCAGGATGGCAACCGTGCGCGCCTCCCCGACCGCCATCGCCGAGCGCACGCTCTCGCCGACGAACGGCTCTTCGACCGCCACCTGGTCGGGATCGTGTACTGTGATTATGTCGCGTAGCTCGGAGAAGATGTGCAGCAGCCGCTGCTCCAGCGGCCACGACGCCTTCGGGGCGATGACGCCCGATTCGCGGCCCTCAGGTTCTCCGCTCACCAGCGCCACCAGTCCCCAACCGGTCACGCGCGTCCCGGGGTCGATGCCGAGAATGAGGACGCCGTCAGCCGCCGCCACCGTTACCCCGCGTACGACGCAAGCACGGCGTCGCTGAACTCGCCGTTGAAGTAGACCTTCTGCACGTCGTCGAGCGCCTCCAGCTTCTCGACCAGCCGCAGCGTCGCAATGGCGCTTTTCTCGTCGAGCTGCACCGTCGTCTTCGGCACGCGCGATGTCTCCGCCGACTCGACCGTGGCCCCCGCCGCCTCGAGCGCCTGCTTCACGGCCTCCAGGTCGCCGGGCTGTGTGTAGACGTCGATGCTGGTCGCGCCGACCTGCACGTCTTCGGCGCCCGCGTCGATGGCGCGCAGCGCGATCTCGTCCGGGTCGACGCCGTTGGGCGAGACGTTGATGACGCCGCGCAGTTCGAAGTTCCAGGCGACCGAACCTGTCTCGCCCAGGTTGCCGCCGGCGCGGGCGAAGACGTTGCGCACCTCGGCCACCGTGCGGTTGCGGTTGTCCGTCGCCGCCTCGACGATGATGGCGGTGCCGCCGGGGCCGTACCCCTCGTAGGTCACCTCCTCGACGTCCGACCCCTCGCCGCCGCCGGAGCCCTTGGCGATGGCCCGCTGGATGTTGTCCGCGGGCATATTGTTGTCCTTCGCCTTCTGGATGGCCAGGCGCAGCCGGAAGTTGCCCGCGGGGTCCGGGCCGCCCTGCTTGGCCGAGATGATGATTTCCTTGGCGAGCTTGGTGAAGAGCTGGCCGCGCTGGGCGTCGTTTGCGCCCTTCTGGCGCTTGATCTGCGCCCACTTGGAATGGCCGGCCATAGGCGGTCGTCGCGCTCCTTCGTCTGATGGCGATTGCTGGGCCTATTGTAACAACCGGCGCTACCGGCGCCGCGCTACTCGCCGAGTGTGGTGTTGTCGATGAGGCGGG